>CAVOCO010000176.1:0-4042 GCA_963694215.1 Phycisphaerae bacterium | reverse complement strand
GCTTCCACGCGAAAAACTTCGCAAATTCCGCCGCCACATGCAGATGGTCTTCCAAGATCCTGGCGGGTCCCTTAATGGACGCATGCGGGCTGGAGACTTAGTCGCCGAGCCGATGATTGTGCACGGGCTTGCCTCAACCCAAGAGGCCGAGCCACGAGCCCGGGATCTGATGGATCAATGCGGTCTTGATTCTGATTCCTATGAAAAATGGCCGCATCAATTCTCGGGCGGGCAACGACAGCGAATCTGCATTGCGCGGGCCCTCGCAAGTCAACCATCACTGCTCGTGTGCGACGAGCCCACATCCTCGCTCGACGTATCTGTACAAGCCACGATTCTCAACCTTCTTGGGCAACTGAGCGAGCAACACGGTCTTGCAATGCTGTTCATTACGCATGACCTTGGCGTCGCACGCTGCGTGTGTGATCGTATTGCCGTCATGGATGCCGGCCGCATTGTGGAAGAAGGGCCCGTGGGCCAAGTGCTCGATTCACCAGCACACAGTGTCACACAAAAACTTGTTGCAGCGGCCCACTAGGCATCCCTATACACTGACGCTCCATGCAGCAGTACCTTGACCTACTCCAACATGTCCGTGATCACGGATCCAAGCGGTCCGATCGAACAGGAACAGGCACACTGAGTGTGTTTGGTCGGCAGCTGCGGTTTGACCTAGCCAATGGATTTCCGCTTGTCACCACCAAAAAAGTTCATCTACGATCAATCATCGCCGAACTCTTGTGGTTTCTTCGTGGCGACACCAACGTCGCGTGGCTGCGCGAGAGAAACGTCACGATCTGGGATGAGTGGGCGGATGAACACGGTGATCTTGGTCCAATCTACGGCGCCCAGTGGCGAAGCTGGAAAGGCGCCGATGGCCGCGTACATGATCAAATCAAAGCAGTACTTAATGGCATTCGCAATGATCCGGATAGCAGGCGACTGATCGTTTCGGCTTGGAATGTAGGTGAAATCGAACACATGGCACTTGCTCCATGCCACGCGCTCTTTCAGTTCTATGTTGCAGATGGTCGACTCTCGTGTCAGTTATACCAACGCAGCGCAGACCTATTTCTCGGTGTCCCATTCAATATCGCATCGTATGCACTACTCACACACATGATGGCACAGGCCACTGGCTTAGAAGCAGGCGAGTTTGTACACACCTTTGGTGATGCGCACATCTACAGCAATCATGTTGATCAAGTTGAAGAACAACTCAGTCGCGACACCCGGACGCTGCCGACGTTGAAACTCAATGAAGAGATCGATGATCTCTTTGGGTTCACGGCGGACGACATCACCATCGTCGATTATGATCCGCACCCGCGAATTTCTGCCCCGGTTGCAATCTAATATATGAATCGACCACGCATAGTCTTGGTTGCAGCTGTATCAGACAATGGTGTGATCGGGCGCGACGGTGACATGCCGTGGCACCTTCCAGATGATCTCAAGCGGTTCAAGGTCCTCACGATGGGCTATCCCATTGTGATGGGTCGCTGCACCTGGGATTCGATTGGTCGCCCGCTCCCAGGCCGTACAAATATCATCATGACGCGAGACGCTTCGTTTGCCAGCGAGGGCATATCCGTCGCCCATTCTGTAGATGAGGCGCTTGTTTCTTCCGGCGCCAACACGGTCATGATCATTGGCGGTGGCGAAATTTATCGCATGTTCTTGCCAATCGCCGACCGTGTTGAACTTACCCGCGTGCACACAACACTTGATGGAGACACGACGTTCCCAGAACTCCGTACATCAGAGTGGATCTGCCATGAGACGACATCCCACGATGCTGATGATCGCCATGACTTCGCCATGACCTTTGAGTCATGGTCAAGAAGTACTCACATAAAGCCGAGGTAAAATCTACTCGTTTTGATTCTGGGGAATAGCGATGAACCCCACAAGCGGCTCGCCCGGCATGGTCTGCGCTTCAACGAGCCGCATCGGCATTGATCGCCGTGTGGTCCACAAGCCACCAGCCGGATACGACTCGCCAATGTCGTCCCGAAACTTCCAGAGCGACAACTTGACCGTTTGCCCTGCAGTGAGCTGTTTCAGCTTGGTGCTGAATCGCTGATTAATCCAGATCGTCGGTGAATCCCAGGACTTGGCCGTGGCATTGACGATTGAGATCGACGTCCCATCACGGAATACTTCGACAGGAAGCGTTTCGGTGGTATGCATATCGTAGGGATACGGAGCATGAGCCTTCGATGGATCAAAATCCGGGGTGTTGCAAGATGCAAGCAGTAATACGAGCATTGGAATCGTGTAACGCATGCAGGAATCCTACCATGGCGCACACAAACCAATGTCAACCCACACACCATCTACACAGCGCCCGCAAACTAGCTGCGATAAGTCCCTTCTCAGCTTTGCCGCTGGGGTCACTATCGACCCTCGTATCCCCGCACTTATCACTGGATTCGATGCCCCATTTTTCCAAGCAGGACTCGCTGGATACTCCGATGCAGCAATGCGGCTCGTCGCCCGCCGTCATGGCTGCCCCTACTGCGTGACAGAAGCCTTACTTGATCGGACCCTGATCAGCGGCGGCAAGGGTCGTACCCGCGAAGATCCCAACATCCTTCGCGAAGAATGTGGCCTTGGTGACCCAGGTGAGAATCGGCTTGCCGGGCTTGAGGACCATCCGGTTGCCGGCCAAGTAATGGGAACCGACCCAGATGAAATGGCAGAAGCTGCAGCGCTGCTTGTTGAACTTGGGCATGACGTCGTCGATGTGAACTTCGCGTGCCCAGTCAAGAAGATCAGTAAGCGTAAGCGCGGTGGGCACTTTCTTACTGCGCCTGATGAAGCTATTGAATTGCTCCGCGCGGTTCGAGACGCTGTCCCTGATTCCATTCCATGCACCGTCAAACTTCGGCGAAGCTGGGACGACACTGACGAGATGGCGCAAAACTTCGAACGCATCTTCGAGGGTGTCTATGACGTTGGATTTGCCTGGGCCACAGTACATGGCCGCACTGTCAAGCAGAAATACAATGGGCCATCACACTGGCCGTTCCTGACAGATCTAGTCAAGCGACACCCAGATCGAATCATCTTTGGCAGCGGCGACATTTTTGAAGTTGGCGACATATTTTCAATGCTTCAACACACCGGCGTGCACGCCGTCAGTGTTGCGCGAGGATGCATTGGGAATCCGTGGATATTCAATCAGGCCCGGTGCATGATGCAAGGCAAGCAAGCCTTGCCTCCGACAATCCCACAGCAACGTGAGGCACTCAAAGATCACTACAGACTCTGTACTGCGCTTCATGGTGAGGTTGGCGGATCTCGCATGATGCGAAAATTTGGTATTCGGTTCTCGGTGCATCACGACAACGCCGAGTCGGTGCGAAAGGCGTTCATTGCAGTCAAGTCAGCCAATGACTGGCAACGTGTCTTGGACTTGTACTACCTCAGCGGCCAACCGCAAGAATGCGACGAACCGCAGCCTTCTGACCATCACTGAGGGATCGAACCACGCAATTAAAGAGTGCGGTCTCTAGAACCGATCGTTCACCACTGTTCCGCAGATAACGCATGCGAACGTCGAATGCGTTGGGTATCAATGATGCTGCGTCGTGATCAAGATCAACGCCAAACATCCGCCCTTCACGAAGCAGCAGAATCGCCTCTTCTCGCAACGATCGTATTTTTCCCATTGCCTCATCAAGGCATGAGCGCGCCGCTGCCGCTTGCTCGCGCGTGCCATTTTTTACAACCCATTCTGCCGCGTCAGCCGCATCAAGATCTGCGCATACACTTGGGAAGAACGCTGCGTTGACGCGATCTCTCCAGCACTCTACTGCGTCCGCATTGCTTGAATCGAGAAGCGTAGCTACCACGGAAATTGCAGCGTCTTGCAGGGCCATGCGTGCCTGCCACCGTGTTGCGGAATCTCGTTGCAGAGAAATTCGCCCCGCCGCATCATCTTGGAGCGCGGCCATGGCATCGATGATCTTCGCACCGCGGACTGCCAGTGCGTCAGCCTGCGCCACATCTGCAATCTGCTGGCGATACGTCAATA
>CAVOCO010000175.1:0-4042 GCA_963694215.1 Phycisphaerae bacterium | reverse complement strand
GACCCGTCGGATCAGATCCACTTCTTCCAGCGGAATACTCCGAGCATGGTGAGCACTACGGCCAAGCAGCACAGGATGAACCACAAGAACGCATTCGGACTTTCCTGGCCAGGAAGCGAGTATGTGAAGTTCATGCCAAAGAGCCCTGTGAGAAACGACAGTGGTATGAAAATGGTCGCGATGATCGTCAGCACCTTCATCACATCATTCATTTTCTGATTGAGTTCCTGCTGATACACCGCGAGCATGCCACTGGTGGCTTCACGGTAAATATCAACCGTGTCAGCGATGTAGCGAATGTGATCATTTACATCACGAAGATACGTGCGTGTTTCCCTGGAAATAACCGGCCACTTGCTTGTGCAGAGTGTGCCAAGCAGTTCACGCATCGGCCAGAGCTCACGCCGCATTACTAGCAGCGCGCGTTTGAGTTCGTGCACTTCATCCGCAGCTTCTTCGTCGTGCTCGCTGGTTATTTTCCGATCAAGTGTGTCAAGCCGCTCACCAATGTCTTGCAGCGCTGGAAAAGCAAGATCAACAATCCTGTCAAGTAAACAGTAGAACAGGAAGTCGGTTCCGCTCTGCCGCAGCCGGCTTCCATCATCCTCCAGCCGTGTCAAGAGAGATTGCCACAAGTCAGGGTCATACTGCTGAAACGAAATCACTTGATGCTCGCCCACAAACATGCTCACCTGCTGGCTACGAAGATGACCATCTTTTTCATCAACCGCTCGGCCGGTCACAAAGAGATATGGATGCTCGGAAAACTCAGCGTATTCATCGACCTTTGGCCGCTGCGGAATTTGAATCAAATCCTCAAGGGCGAGTGGATGCAGGTGGTACCGCTCGGCAATAACTTCCAGCAAAAAGGTCGGCGGATCGCCAACCACATTGATCCATTGCACTACGCCAAACTTGGGCCGCGACTGAGCAAAGAAGGTCCGCACGTCTGTGATGTTGGTGCGCTCAATGCCGTCCGGTCCATAATCTAGGCACGTCACGATTGCTGGACTAAGTGACTCTTCAGGAGGCGCCGGACGATCGATATCAGCTGGATCCTCAGGATAGCCCGTCGTTTCCTCATACGACTCAAGCTGGCCGCCGTGATCCATCGACTCGACGTCACGCGATATGGCCGCTTCCTCAAATGCTCGCTGGGTCCTGAACTGCGGGTCTTGATTGCGTGATGTGTGCTTAGCCATACAGGGATCGTACTATCCACCGCTATGGCACTGCCCCAACCAATACTTCGTACGTTGACCCAGGCCATTCTTGGCGCCATCATCGGGTTGCTTCTGCTCGCCGCTATTGGATGGTGGCTTGCAGGGCTGACGCCGCAGTGGTACCAGCCTCCTGCCGAGGGCGATATGGCCGCGCGAAAGCTCGGCGAGGCCGCCGAATATCGCCTCGTGGAAGAGTTTCAGAAAATCCGCCCGGTTGACGAAGTCTGGCGGCTGCGCGTTCCAGAGGAGGCGGTCAATGCCTGGCTCGCAACACGCCTTCCGCAGTGGCTCTCCGGGCACGGCGTGAGTTGGCCCAATGACCTCAGTACGCCGCAGATCCGCATCATGCCTGCGGGTATTGAAGTGGCGATCAGCCATGTTGATCTTGGCAACCGCATCGGACGCTTTCGCGCTGAGCCAACGATTGCGAACGCTCACCTCGTGCTTCGTGCGCCCACCCTGCGGCTCGGTCGCCTGCCCATCGCTCTGCCGGGCGATTGGATCACACCCACCTTGCACGAGGCGATTGCCCAAACAGAAGACCTCGCCTTCCTCTCCACGCTCCTACAAGGCAACGCCATCGATGCCTCCCTTCCCCTTGTCGACCACCGGCACGTTCGCATCCGCTCGATCACCCTTGAGCCCGGCGCGTTTGTTTTTGAGGCCACAACGACATTAAATCGCAATGACCAACACTAGTGTTGTGTAGTGCCTCTGCGAACTGCCCCCGCCAGCCTTGAGAGCTGAATTCCCAACTAATGAACCTCCTCATCCTTGCCGGCCGACGTCGGTCCCTGTGAACTGGTGTGATTCAATCAGTCCCCGCGTTTTCGGGTGGCCTGCACTTAACACAGATGGGAGCATGCCGAGGTGGCCTAGCACTTCACTGCCGCTATGGCTCTGCCCGGAGGCACTCTTCAATATTGCCACCTTCGCCACAACCTCAGCCACGTTTGGACCCAGCCTCTTGGCAAGCCTAGTAGCACCGGGCATTCCGCTTGTCTTCGTACGTTCTATATCTCGTCTACAACCAGATGATTGGCCTCGTCACAGCGTTCTAGAGGCGATGGCACGCGTGATTCATGACGCCTGGCTCGCTGCTGCAGGATTTGACCTTCACAGATACATAAGCTCGGGGAGAAAATGGAATCCCCTCGACATCCAACCGCCCGGACCAACCCGCACTCCCCCCTCGCTACAATGGGCGATCTGAGCCCAATGGCGGAGTGGAGCAATATGGCTACGTGCACGATTAATAAGATTGAATGTGAGTTTAAGGAGGGGCAGTCGATTTTGGCTGTGGCCACGGCTCATGGAATTGAGATCCCGTATTACTGCTGGCATCCGGGACTCTCGGTAGTAGCAAATTGCCGGATATGCCTCGCAGAGGTCGCCGCGCCGAATCCTCGGAATGAGGGCAAGGTAGAGACGATTCCGAAGTTGCTGCCGACCTGCCAAACGCTAGCGGCCGAGGGGCAGATTGTCACAACCCACAGCGACAAGGCGCGGGCCAATCAAAACTCCGTCATGGAAATGCTACTCCTGAACCATCCCATCGACTGCCCGATCTGTGATCAGGCTGGCGAGTGTACGTTGCAGGACTATGCATACAAGTATGGCCGCACAGAAAAGCGGTTCGTCGAAGAGAAGATCACGCAGCCGAAGAAGGACATTGGTCCGCACGTGCTGCTGTACGGCGACCGGTGCATTATGTGCACCCGCTGTGTTCGCTTCACGGACGAAATTACTGGCACCGGCGAGCTCATGATCGATGGTCGCGGAGCAACCGAGTCGATAGACGTGTTCCCAGGGCAAGCACTTGATAACCCGCTTAGTGGCTGTGTCGTAGACCTCTGCCCGGTGGGTGCGATGATCGACAAGGACTTCTTGTTTGTACAACGAGTGTGGTACCTCAAGTCGACGCCATCCATCGATGGCCTGACCGCCTCGGGCGACAATATTATTCTCGAGCACAACGACGGCGAGATGTACCGCATCAAGCCGCGAGAGAATGCGGCAATCAATCGCTGGTGGATTACGGATGAGCTGCGATATGGCTGGCAATTCATTAATGATGAGACGCGATGCCTGATGCCAAGCATCAAGATTGCGCCTGATTTTGAGGACAACGACGCTGATATCGCATGGGACACCGCTGAGTCGACGGCGCTCGAAGGGCTGCAAGCCGCCGAGCACATCGCTGTACTCATCAGCCCAATGCTCTCGTGCGAAGACGCGTGGCATCTCGGTACGCTGGCGCGGGCAATTGATCCAAACGCTGTGCTCGGTGTTGGACCAGTGCCATTCAGCGGGCAAGACATGACGATGAAAGATGGATTTGTCATTCGAAGTGAGAAAGCGCCAAACGCGAGAGGCGTGCGGCGTGTGCTTCAGTCACTTGGTGGTGATGTGCAAGAATCCGATGTTTTCATACAGACACTGAGCAACGATGCTTCGATTTGTGGCGCACTTCTTACTGGAAATTACCCCAGCGAATGGGTCACGCCCCAGTTTGCAGCAGCTCTCGGTACTGAACGATTTACTGTCTTGATTGACACACTTCCAAACGCCCTCACCTCAACCTGCGATGTTTTGCTTCCAGGTGCGACCTGGATGGAGAAGGCCGGCACGTTTGAGAATGCAACGGGCTGCCTGCAGTCATTCAAGCAAGCGGTGCGTCCCAAGCGGTGGTCAAAGAGTGAAGCGCAGATCGGCATCGACCTACTTGCCATGCGCCGGGGCGAGGCAACACAAACCTATTGTGACGCAGCCACCCGGGGGGTCATGGCGGAGGCTGGCCTCGAAGCCATGACCAGTAC
>CAVOCO010000174.1:0-4070 GCA_963694215.1 Phycisphaerae bacterium | reverse complement strand
AGAACTGGCACCTAACATGCCTACGATTACGACTGCTGTCATCATTCTGGTTGCTCCATTTGAACATAGACGGTGACCGGAATCTGGGCCCTTGTTGCCCACGGATCACCCCATCCAAGTTCAACCACCCCCTGGGCAAGGCCAACTACACCATCGCTCGGCGCATACTGCAGTTCGACAAGATTGTTCTGTACAGACACGCGCAGGCCCGGCATCGCGGCGCGGGCCTCCACGCGGCTTGCCTCCATGCCCGAGACACGCAGCAGCATGTGCGCCCCCTGCCCGGCATGCATGCTTCCAAGGAATGCTGCGGCCGGCCGAACCGTAAGTGACGGGTCAACTACATGGCCAGCAACTGGAATCGCTCGGCGCACCACATGAGCCAGCCCATCAGGGCCACGAATGGTGGCGGATACTTGGACAGATGCCGACACGATTCTCGGCTGCGATGTACACGCAAGCAAAACCGTCACATTAATGGACTTGCCAACGCGTGCTGCTTGAACCGTAGCCTTCACATCCGCACTGGTACTTCGTGCGTGAACTGACTCCAGAGCTTCCTCGCCAAACCACGACACACGCACGTCAATACCACCAGCGTCGCCCCGTACCAGTCTTCCAAAGGCCACCCGCGGCGGCTCAACTCGGAGCCCGCGCAAGACGCCGCTGACATCAATACCCAGTGGCAGACTGCCACCACCATGAAGCGACACGCCCCACCGATGCACGCCAGGGTCGCCCACCGCATGCACCTGCACTTCGAATTGCCCTACTTCGCCTGGGTCAAGCTGCAACGGAGCTGAGACGATTGTCATGCACGCCGGGCAACTTACGTCAACCTGGGGCATGTCCCACACCTCTGTCGTTCCGTTTTGAATGTGTACCAGCACGGTATTGTCAGACCCGACATCAAGAAACCCAAGCGCAACGTCTATTTGATCACCTGGCTTCACAACCCGCGGCCCCCCAGCGCCGGCGAACCCCACATTCGCCAGCGCCAAGAGAAGGGATACGCAGGTCGGTATCCATGCCGAGATCATCGACCGTCCTCACACCGAATAAGTGTCATGACAGAACCCGGGCATGGCACCATCGCATCGGCCACACCGCCTGTTGGGGCGCATGGCCCTAGGCACCACCCAAAGATGTTTCCCGTGCACCGACATCGCATGGTGTGAAACACCTCACCCATTTGGTAGCACGAGATCTGCCCGAGCCGCAAGCCCGTGTGCTTTCCGGTCCACCGCACACGATCTTGTGAGGTGCCAGGGCAGCCCGGAGTTGAACGGCCCGCAACACAGACCTCGACATCTGTAAACGAGCCATTGGGGCAAAGCATCGGCGGAAAGACACACGCGTCATACCCCACACCGCTCTTTTCAAAATTACATCCCAAAGCAGGCCACACGCCCCCCGGCCCTACCTCTGGCCCGGCCACCGCCGCGTGTCCTGCTGCATACACCATGCACACACAAATACCGAACATAAGTCGTCGCATCATTTTCAAGTCCTCCATATTTGCAGTCACGTTCCAACGCATGGGTTCGCCCAGTTGTTGTCGCACTTGCGTGCACGCTACGCGCAATGTGAGCCCCTTCTGCCAACAACTGCCAAAACGCAGCGGCATGCCAAAAGATCGATCGCATTCAAATAATGACCATCGGCAAATGCTGCGTGAACTCGCCGTATGATCAGATCGGACTGAGCACTGGGAGGACAGCCATGCACTACATACAGATTCGAATGATCGTGTTTCTCTTGGGCATCACATCCATCGGGCACGCGCAGTGCTTTACGTGCGGATGGCCGACTCACATTGATTCGGACGCAGTAGATCAGATCATTCGCGTTCTTGATCTGAGCACACCACAGCAACATCACATCACACAGACCCACGAGCGACACCGCGAAGATTGGATGTCAGCTCAAGATGAACTTGTCGCCCCGCTTGCAACCGTTGAACAGCAGCGTGGCGCCGCTTCCATGCAGGAGGGACTCAGCATCGTTACGTCAGTTATTCGACGGGCCAGATTAGTTCGATCTCAACTTCAAGATCTTGATGCGAGGTTCTTCGACGACGTGGCGATTGCACTTTCCGCCAACCAACACGTTGTGCTTGAAACACTCCGCCATCAACGCAACAGCATGTGGCATGAACGATCAGTCAATGGCATGATCGAAACCCCTGATCCAGCCAAGCTCATTGCCGCAAAGACGCCACCGAGTGAGCACCGAGTCATCCTCGAATCAATTGAGCAGGTCTTGCAAACTCGGATCACCCGGCTACAGCAAATCGAATCCAAAACACTCGACTGCATCGTCCGGTTCATGAAGGCAGCCGGCAACGGCACAGTTGACATGCCCGCCTTTCAGTCTTCGTTCGCCGCATGCACCGATACCGAACGAGAAGCACGTGAGAAGCTTGTCGCATGGCAAAACGATCAGGTATTAAATGCGGTCAATGGACTCGACTTAACTAACGCCACACGCCGCTCACTGGCACAACTGTTCGGCGCAGATCCTGCCGAAGACGACCCACTTCTTGCCCATTTCGTTGACATGATTGATCGACTTGACGTGCTGCCAGCGCAACACGCCGCGGCCAATGCCATCTTGCACGAGCACTTTGCTCAGCTTCGCAATATCAATGCCATAACAGACGTGGATCGCCGCCACGAAGCACTCACTGCGAACTCGAACGCATTGAATCAGCAACTCACTGCACTGCTTGGCCGCGAGAACATGCTGGCAATCTTCACTCCAGAACAGCGTAGCACGGAGGAAGAGATGCTGGCCATGCTGCTCAAAGAGACAACGCCAATCATTCCCACCAGCTCAGGGTGTGGCGTACTGACATCGAGCCAGTTCGAGATGCTGCGTGCCATCTTGGCACTGCCCGAATCTCACCACGCGGAAGCCATCGATATCAGGAACATTACTCGCGAGGCATTCCTTGACGATCCAGACATCAAAGCGGCCGTCGGCCTGAACGGGCGTCGCTCAGCGGGCAATGATGGCCCGACCACTGTGAGTGAATGGATCAACACACGTATGCGGGGCATCGAGTCTGCAGCTGAACACGATACCAATATGGTCGATTTGCTCGCTCAACTTGCGCGGCATGCTCCGCACAATCTACGAACGCAGCTTGCCCATGCATGGATCAGCGAAATCCGCAAGGCCGCCGTCACCCAAGCACCAAACGCATTGGGCTGGGTGCCTTCTGATGACCACACACATTTGATCGCCATCGCCACCAACGCAACACTTGATCTCAATGACCCCGCTCTTGCACTCGCCCTTCTTGAACAGACAACAGCCGTGTCGAACGCTTTGAACACAGCGATTGAAGCGGCACTTACACATTCGGCAACCAAGACCGGAACGCCTGGGTTCGAAGTCGCCGCAAAGCGGCACGTCACGCACCTCAATACGCTGGTGATCGCTAGACGAGATGCTGCCGCATTATTTGGCAACACCCTGCCCGCTGCGCAGCGCGTTCGCTGGAATGCCCAGCTCATCCGATCACGCTGGCCTGCTATTACAGGTCCGCTCCACAAGGCACAAGAAAGGCTGCGTACACTGACATCCAATCTCCGGGTTCCACGCGGCACGAAAGCTGCGCTTCTCGATGAATTTGCCAACGTCGTAGCAGCAGCGACTCCACTTGAAGATCAGGCCATCAGTATTCTGCTCGCCAAACCAACACACCAACACACGCGGTCGGATGTCTCTCCAGCAGCACGGATTCGGCTCGAAGCGATTCGCGCAGAGCTCAACACGCTTCTGAGCGTCTGGTCAACTTACGAACGCAATGCAATCAAATTAGCTGCGAGAGCAATGGCTAGGCCACAGTAGTTCGTATCCCGCATGAAGCAAGGTCCCTTTCCCCAAGGCAAGCCACCAACCGGAATCGAACCGGTAACCTCCAGATTACAAATCATGTGCTCTGCCAATTGATCTATAGGGTGGCGAAGCGTGCGGGTATCGCAGGCGAGCAGATTCGTCACCTTGCAGGCTACTCAAGATTGCTGATGACTTCACGACGGCGGAGCGCAGCTCGGTGGTCC
>CAVOCO010000173.1:0-4091 GCA_963694215.1 Phycisphaerae bacterium | reverse complement strand
AAACCAGACAAACCCGCAAGGCGCAGCTCGCGATCACGGCAGCGCTCGAGCGATGGCCTCAAGACATCAACTTGCTCAATCGCCTCGGCGATTGGCACCGCTTGCAGGGCAACACGAAGGCGTGGGAACGTACATTGCGGCAAGCGATCCGAATTGATCCGGACCATGCCCAAACACACTACAACCTCTCGATCGCCTTGCAGCAAGGTGGCGATCTGCAACAGAGCTTGAATGAAGCCCACCTTGCGGTCCAAGTCAACCCTGACTTCTCAGCAGGGTGGCTTCAAATTGGTCGCCTTCGTATGCTGCTGAGCGGGCTCGACACGGGTGATGGAAATGATCCTAGAGCACTCCAAGCCGCCGTAAAGCCTTTCGACCAAGCCTTTGCAATCGGGGTGGAGGCCTCCCGTGAACACTTGTTATATGGGCACCTGCTTTTTCGCAGCGGGCGACTCGCTGATGCCCAGCGTGTGCTCGAACAACTCATTCTTCGTCCTGATGCCGACCCGCGAGCCTGGGCAATCTTGAGTGAAGTTCTCACCGCGCAGAACCTGCATCGCGAAGCGATGGTGATAGCGATCGATGGCCTGAACTTGTTCCCAGGCCAACCAGATCTCACCCGCATCGCTGAACGATATCGGCGAGCCGCCTCTGGCGCCGATGGCTCATGATGCGTTGGCTGCTGTGCATCGGAATTTGCATCGCCTGCTTTGGTTGTGAGGACCAGCAAGCCACGCCTGAATCAGCCCCGACAACGAACGGCACACTCAACGCCAACCGCACAAGCCCATGGTTTGTCGATCAGGCAGCCGAAGCAGGCCTTCACTTCACCTGGCAATCCGGGCACGATCAGTCATTCTTGATGCCAGAAATTGTTGGCGGGGGCGTTGCGTTACTCGACTTCGATCTCGATGGAGATCTTGACATTTACTGTGCGCAGGGCGGCGATATGTCGACCGCGTGGCAGTCGCCGAGCAGCAACACAGCCACCAACCGACTCTTTCGCAATGACGGCAACCTGCAATTCGTTGATGTCACCGACGTAGCTGGCGGCGGCGACAGCGGCTACGCCATGGGAGTGGCTGTTGGCGACATTGACCATGATGGCGACCCCGACCTGTACGTCACCAATGCTGGGCGAAATACCATGCTGCGCAATGACAATGGCGTGTTTACCGATGTCACTGAAGCGTCTGGGACAGGACACCCAGGCTGGGGCGCAAGCGCAACCTTCTTTGATGCCGATGGCGATGGTGACCTCGATCTCTACTCCACGAATTACCTCGACTGGAATCCAGATACCGAAATGACCTGCTACAGCCCGCTTGGCGGCGAAGACTACTGCTCACCCCGCAACTACATGTCCCCAGCAATCGATGTTTTCTATCGAAATCTGGGAGACGGCACATTTGAAGATGCGACAGTTTCTGCTGGGTTCAACGCAGCAAGTGGAACCGGACTTGGTGTGGTGCAAGGCGATTGGAACCTCGACGGCCACCCGGACCTTTTTGTGGCCAACGACGGAATGCCCGATCTCTTGTGGATGGCCACTGGCAATGGAACATGGATCGAATCAGGCGTCGCCATGGGATGCGCGCTCGACGACGAAGGCAGGGCCAAAGCTGGCATGGGCGTAGACACCACTGACATCGATGATGATGGCGATCTAGACATCATCGTGTGTAATCTGATTGGCGAGAGCGACTCACTGTTTCGTAATGATGTTGAATTCTTCGTCGATATCACGGGACGCACAGGCATTCGAGCCAAGAGTAAACACAACACCAGATTCGGACTCGGATGGATTGACTTCAACAATGACGGATGGCTTGACCTCTATGAAGCGAGCGGCTCGGTCAGTCGACTGCCGGCGGCAAGCGACGTCGACCCGTATGCGCAGGAAGACATGCTGCTCAGTGGCGGACCAAACCTCCGCTTCACTGCCGTGATGCCACGTGGTGGCACACAAGACACCATTTTACGCACGAGCCGCGGCGCAGCCTTCGGCGACCTTGATGGCGACGGTGGCATCGATGCTGTGGTCATCAATCGTGACGACCCGGCTAATCTGTATCACAACATTGCCTCATCTCAGGGCAAGTGGATTCGGGTCAACGTGCTCAACTCACATGGCATGCCAGCACTCGGCGCTACGATCTCGGGCAGCATCGGCGAACGCAAAATTACGCGGCCAGTTCGTCGCACGTACTCCTATATGAGCTCAAATGACCCGGCAGTCCATGTCGGTCTCGGCGGGGCGAACTCACTTGAGGACGTCCAGGTGAACTGGCCAGATGGCACCATCACCATCCACGGCGGGCTCGCTGCGGGCGAAACGCACACCATTCAAATGGATGCCCCCTCAGCGGAGTGAACTCCGTGGGGCGGACGTTGCACAACAATAGTTTTGACCACAACATCTAGTGGCAGGCCAACCCCTGAGACGCCCAACATGGTGTACCTGAAGACAAAAAAGGCTATTCCAAGCCTCTGAATGGTGGTTATCAACTCAACCAAGTTGACCCGCGTTGCCGAAGGCAGTTCTCAGACAGAGGAGCCCACCAGCAATGACCCCGAAGCACAATCTGATCGACGCCATACGCACGCACAACCCCACAGCCCCCATCGAATGGCTCTCGGCATTCTCAGCTGACGCCCTTCGGGTGTATCTCGATCATCTGCTGAGCACGCTCGATCCCAAACAGACGGCGTGGGTCCGCCCTGGCGATACGCGGGCCATAACCTGCCGATCTGCCGCGGTCTGACCCCACACGACCTGACAACTTCCGGCTCTAGACAATAGACGACACCGATGCTCAGTCCCCCTGCGGGTCTGGTGGGGCATCGGTGTTGTCGCATTAACAGCAGCTATAGCCACACCCCCGGTATGGCGAATCTGTGGGATATTTAAATCTTCAACACGCAGTAGTCTCTCGCGATCGCATGGCAGCCACTTCCTCGATCACTATGAGGCACTGTGAGCAAAAACCACAACACTGTGCAACGAGTTCATTGTGGCACTTGAGGCTCGCGATCCTACTGAGCCTCAGCATCTTCGTCGACTGGCGGGGGCATGATGCGATCACCCTCATCGAGCAGACCGTCAATATCAGCCGCTCGTGGACGAACATCTGGGCCGACTTGATCGGACCGCTTTCGATCCATCCGCAGTTCAAGCAATGATCGCACACGAGCAAGCAGTTCAACCTTGTTGACTGGCTTGGCAATAAAATCATTCGTCCCACACTCAACAGCTCGCTCAAAGTCACCGACCTCATTGAGCGCCGTGACCATGATGATGATGATGTCTCGCGTGCTCGGCTGTGACTTGATCCGCTGACAGACCTCAAAGCCAGACATCCGGGGCATCATCACATCGAGCAGCATCAGGTCAGGCTGGGCCTTCTCGATGGCATCCATGGCGGCTACACCGTCCTGAGCCATTGTGACCTCACAGCCAAGATCCTCAAGGTAGGCCTGCATGAGCTCCAGGTTCTGCTCGTTATCGTCAACAAGCAGAATTGACGCTTCGCTGACATCTACTGCCGTGTTGCCGTCAGGTGATTCCATGATCCCAATCCTATCAGGCTGCTCGGGGCCTGATGAGATGCGGCTGCACGGCAGACCCGATATAATGGTCCAATTCTGATTCGGAGCCCAATACCTCTTATGCACATTTCCGACAAACGATCACCATGGCAAGACGAATTCAATGTCCCGACATTGGACGATCTTCGAATTGACCTCCCGCTGCCATCCGCCGAACTCTTTGACACGATGCGGGCCTTCCTGCTCTCCAATGAGAATATTCTCGAGGAGATGCGGTGGTATGGCGACTGTTGGTTCTGGACCATCTCCTACTATCTCAAGGGTGAGAATACGGATGATGATCTGCCAATTGCAGTCATCATCCCCGCCCCTGACAACTTGCAGGTGGCAGCCCCGCTCGATCGTGACTTTCTCGCGCAACTCAACACCAGACGCATGAAACGAGCCATCCGAGACGGAATTGATTTGGCTGCTGAGCCCTATTCCACGCAGTGGGCGGTATGGCCAGTGAATGCCAAAAATCTGCTCGAAGAACTCGTCTC
>CAVOCO010000172.1:0-4120 GCA_963694215.1 Phycisphaerae bacterium | reverse complement strand
ACGCTGAGAAGTTTGACGTTGAAGAGGTGCAATTTGTGAAGGCCAGCACGCTGTTTGGGGCGTCCTTCGTGGGCAGCCGAGCTGGCAGCCGCATCATGAGGACATCTGGCGGCAAGTTCCGCGTGATTGACTCGGTCATTCATGTTCGTCCCCGGTCGTGCTACTCCTGGGATTCGAGCGAGAATCAGTGGTCGATCAACTTCGCTGACATCATTGGCCCGTGGTATACACAGCCTTCGCCGGTTCCAGCGCCAGTAGGAGTCGTTCCATCCAATTTCACGATTGGCCCCATGAACAACACGATATGGTGCCTTGATCAAAATGAGCAAGGCAAGGCCTATTCGGTGCGACTGAGTAATCATGAGGTCGGCACGTTTGATCTGCCTCATGCAAGCCATCAACTTGCCTTCGCTCGTGATCATGCCTTGGTCGCCCTGGGCGACGGTCTTGTGAGCCGCGTCCACCCCTTCTCAGAAGGTGGCGAGAATGCACCGCAGCCACTCACGCTTCAGATACCTTCGGGCACGAAGTACATGGCGATGGCCGATCAGAGCGATACGCTCTGGCTCGCGAGCCCGCAGTCGCGTGATCTCCTCCGCATGTCACAGCGATTTGATGCTTCGCCATCTGTGATATCACTTGCTGCTGAGTTCCCCTTCAATGCAACCATCAAGGGGCTTGCTGCAAGCGATGATCCTTCGTTGCCGATGATTGCCGTGTTGGATTCTGAAGGACGCATTCACGTGTGCCAGATTAGAAACGACACGCTCATTACGGTTGGTCAGATCTGGACTGACGGATCAATTCACAGTATCCAATTTAACGACGAGGGTGATGTCTTGACCTTCGGCGACAACGGTATGGCCGTCTACCGCAACGTGCAGGGTGATTGGCAACAGATGACCGATCACGCCTTTGCTGGCCACCAGTTTGCGGCCAAGTCCGTCATGTCTCGGAGCCGTACGAACTTCGATTCGATCGAGCATGGCGGCGATGAGTGGCGTCAGATTCGGGATACCGAAACAATTGCCGGCGATCTTGACGGTGATGGCGTCGTGGCCATCGGCGACTTGCTCGAACTGATCTCATTCTTCGGTGAACAATCCGACACGGCTGATCTTGACGGCGATGGGATTGTCAGCGTCAGCGACATGTTGATCATGTTGGGCAACTGGACAGCGTGAGATAGAAAAATCAGGCCCGCGGCTGTGCCGCGGGCCTGATTTCATTTTTGCGGATAGGGGACGCTCGCTGCTTCTATGCAAGATCAGGCGAGCAGAAGATGAGAACAACGCTGCATCGACTTGCGACTTCGCCGAGCATGGATTACCCCGTGGGGGAGCCAAGCTTCCTTATATCCTCTGGGACGCCAAGGAACTCATTCATGTGCTCGTCGTACATAGCTGAATCCTCAGGGCGGGAGAGGTCAAGTCGCATTTCATTGATGACCTTGGTGCCTTGGCCGATCCATTGTTCCCACGTTTCGGCGGTGATGTTGGCGGCAATCCACTCGCCGACCGGACCCTTGAAGGGTGGCGACTCAATTTCAGTGCCCGCTGTCCCGGTTTGTTGGCAGATGAATGACCCACTTGAGGCAATGGCCTCAGCGTTTGCTGCTGCAGCGTCGCTAATTTCTGGAATTGGTCTGCCGATGCTGGTGAGCAACGATTCGATGGCTTCCTGAGGCATACGATCACCCTTCGCGGCCGCTACTCCATAGCCACGGTTGAGTTGTTCCACGGCCCTATCTTCCCAGCCGGCTGCGATCATGGCTTCGCCGCACAACTGATAAGCCTTGCTCATCTCAGGATTGATTGTGGTGCACTGCTCAAACGATGCCGCTGCCTCAGCGGGACGCTCAGCCTGCATGTAGGCGGACCCGAGACTGAAGTGGGCCATCTCGTTGGTTGGATCAGCCATGGCCATATTTTCAAACTGCGTAATACGCTCGTCAATTGTGCTCATTCTGGAAGGATACGGATTTGGGCGTGACTTCGCCTCGGGAAGAGTAGAAAAGGAGAGAAGGAGATGCAGACAACCTTATTTATCTGCTTGGCGCTCGGTTCCCCCACATGGGCGAGTAGTTGGACTGCGCGTATCCGCCACGAGGCCAGGGTTCCAACTCCCGCGCAGCCAAGCCGCGCGGTAGCCTTACCGACATGCCTGATCTGTCTATTGACATTGGCGGCCTTCGGCTTGCATCACCACTAATCGCAGCCGCTGGCACAGCTGGATATGGCCCTGAGCTTGCCTCGGTCGATGGGCTGCGTGGCCTTGGTGCAATCGTGACCAAGTCGATCACGCTTGAGCCGCGAGAAGGCAATCCGCCCCTGCGGGTGACTGATCTTCCAGTCGGCATGCTCAATGCAATCGGACTTGCCAATGTCGGCCTTGACGCCTTTATCACACGCGTCGCTCTTGAAGTTCGTGATCTGCCCATTCCTGCCATTGGGTCAATTGCTGGAGAGACGATTAACGAATATGAACAGGTCGCTGCTGCAATGCAGGCGATGACCTTTCTCAAGGCGGTTGAAATCAATGTGTCGTGTCCCAACACCGATGACGGACGAGCGTTTGCAGAGTCTCCGGAGAACCTGCAGAGCTTACTTGTGGATATTCGAGGTGTGCTGAAGAACACAGCCATGATCGTCAAGCTTCCGCTCGACTTTGGACACCCATCAAAGGCGGCCGCTGTAGCAGTTGAATCTGGTGCTGACGCGTTGACGCTGATCAACACTGTGCCAGGGATGTCGATTGATCTCAAGTCAAGACGATCTCGAATTGGACGGTGGTCGGGTGGAACAAGTGGGCCGGCAATTCACCCACTCGCTGTTCGGATGGTTGCCGACGTGTACCGAGAAGTGGCCTCGCCAGCTGGCGTGCCGATCATTGGGCTTGGCGGCGTGATGCGCTGGCAAGATGCGGCTGAATTCATTCTTGCTGGGGCAACTGCGGTGGGTGTCGGTACAGCGTTATACGTCGATCCTCGGCGACCTCGCAAAATTCTCAAGGGCCTTCGCAAGTGGGTCAAGTCGCAGGGGTGCTCGTCGATTCAAGATTTGGTCGGCGCGGTCGAGCCCTAATCACACTGTCAGCACAAGCCGGCGAAAGGCATCGCCGCGCGATCTATAGTCTGCGAATTGATCCCATGAGGCGCAGCCAGGGCTGAGTAATAGCACATCGTCATCTTGCATCCGCTCTGTCGCCGCTGCGACAGCAGCGTCAAGTGTGCCGCAGAACGTGGCTGATGATCCTGCAGATACGGCAAGGTGTTTGCCTGTGGCGCCAATGGTGTAGAGGCCGCCAAGTTGCTGCGCAAGCGATGCAATTGCATCGAGTGAAACACCTTTGTCGTATCCGCCCGCGATGAGATGCACGCGAGACATATCGTCGAACGACTGTACGGCAAGCACCGTTGCTTCGGGCGTAGTCGACTTGGAGTCATCGAAGAAACGCGGTGGAGTGTGCTTGCCAATACCGCGTAGTCGGTGGGGCAGCCCAGCGAATGATCCGATTGACTCAGCGGAAACAGGCGCTGCTGCCGAAGCGAGTGCTATGGCCAAGGCGGCATTGGTTCGGTTGTGCTCGCCTGGGATAGGCAGCGTGATGTGCCGGGCAAGAGGCTGGCAGTCGGCGGGCTTGAGCAGGGTGTCGCCGGGCGATTGAAATTGGCCAATTGCCATTTTGCACGCCCGGTACTGCGATTCATCTTCGTGCCAGTCCAAATGATTTGGTGTGATGTTGGTGATGCCAGCAATGGCCGGTGACCATCCTTCGCCTTGCGAGAGCCAGTAGAGCTGCGCGCTAGAGAGTTCAAGCACAATCCATGTCTCGGGGCGAATCTCGCCCAGGCTCCCAAGCAGGCTGCCGCCAATATTTCCACCGAGCATCGTGTGGTGGCCTGCGGCTTCCAGCAGATGGTGGGTCATGCTTGCTGTGGTCGACTTGCCTGCCGAGCCAGTAATGCCGATGCAGTGTGATCGATCAAGGCGGTCAGTCACGAGGGCAATCTCGGTCGTCATGGGAATATTGGCCTTGGCGGCCGCTACCAGCAGGGGGTTGGACCACGGCCGCGGGATGGCAGGATTCACAACGATCAGGTCCGCGGCCAGAAAGTCTT
>CAVOCO010000171.1:0-4137 GCA_963694215.1 Phycisphaerae bacterium | reverse complement strand
GCAGAGAATCTTAAAGCTCTAAATGAGTTGAAGATTGATGTCCCAGTGCTGCTTGGCGGCGCAGCGCTCTCGCGGCATTACTGCGAGTCACATCTTCGCGAGGTCTACAACGGGCCGGTGTATTACGGAAAGGATGCATTTGACGGACTTCGTTTGTGCGAGGCGATTGCCGAGGGTCGCAGCGAGTCACTCGACGCCGAGATTGATCAGCGTCTTGCCAGCCGAGCCGCAACGGCAGCACGAGTTGAACACATGGAAACGTCTGAGCGAGGTGCTTCTGATGTGGCCACGATAGACGGGGGCAGGAGTGATGTGTCGGCCGACGGCATTGTCCCGCAAGCACCATTCTTCGGCAGTCGTGTTGTGAGCGATATTCCGCTCGACCGCATCTATCCCTTTGTCAATACGACCGCGCTTTTTCGAGGGCAGTGGGGGTTCCGGCGCGGACAGCGGAGCGTTGGTGAATTTCACCGCGTCTTGCATGATGAAGCCAAGCCCGTCTTCGACCGGCTTCAGGCCAGCCTTCGTGACGACGCCATTCTGCAGCCTTCATTGGTGTATGGGTGGTTCCCGTGTGGTGCAGACGGACAAGATCTTATTGTGTTTGATCCAGATGATCATGACCGGGAGTTGGAGCGATTTTCATTCCCGCGTCAGGCGAAACGCCGTCGGTTGTGCATTAGCGACTTCTTCAAATCGGTCGATTCTGGTGAGCGCGACGTGCTTGGGCTCTCATGCGTCACGATGGGCTCGAAGGTCAGCGAGCTTGCCGCAGATCTTTTTAAGAACGATGAGTACACCGAGTACCTGTATGTGCACGGCATGGGCGTGGAGTGTGCCGAAGCGCTCGCAGAACTGTGGCACCAACGCATGCGGCAGGAACTTGGGATTGCGGTCGATGACAGCCCCCACATCAAGGAGTTGTTTCAGCAGAAGTACTGCGGAAGTCGGTACTCGTTCGGCTACCCAGCATGCCCCGATATGGCCGACCAAGAGAAGCTGTTTCGCTTGCTCCAGCCAGAACGTATAGGCTGCGTATTGACAGAGAATCATCAAATTGACCCTGAGCAGAGCACCAGCGCCATCGTGATTCATCACCCCGAGGCCAAGTACTTCAACGTGTAGCGTTGCGGCTTCAGAGGGCACCCCACTCCATTTTGGGGATTGTCCCATTTTGCAATCTACAGTTGGACGCTTCGCTGGGTGAATGTCGAACGGCACTAAAAAAAGATCGGGAGCCGGAAGTCGATGACCGACTCCAGGCTCCCGATTTCCCCTAACCCGCCGAAGGCGGGCATATGATCAGAGTGTCTTGGCGCGTGCCTCGTTGACGTTGATGGCGCGACCGTCGAGGTCCTTTTCATTGAGCGCTTCGATGGCCTTGCGGGCATCGTCGTCACCCATCTCAACGAAACCGAAACCGCGGGAGCGGCCAGTGTCACGATCAAGAACAACGTTTGCAGCGGTTACGGAACCGTGCTCGGAGAACATTTCGACGAGATCGTTATCACGAACACGCCACGGCAGATTTCCAACAAAAAGCTTCACGGGAAAAACCTCAGAACAGAGCAGTCACAGGAGGAGAAGAACTCGGAGCCCGCCTGTGACATCAGGCTCCGTGATCTCGGCCAACTTGGCCGCGTCGCGTATTGTAGGTCCCCGCACGTTGGATAGATAGGGGATCAGGGGCTCACGCTTCAATCTGCAATCAGTGTGGCCTGGAGGCCTTGTGTGGGGTCTTTCGCGGTCCACACCGCGATGGTGGTGTCGCCGGTTCTGCACACTCTGGGGTATCCGCTTCGGCGTCCGGTTTGTACTGGGGACACGACGGCTGGGGCACCAGGGTCTTGGCCGGGGCTGATGAAACGGCTCATCATGGCAGCCTTGTCACCCTCTGCGTCAATCCAGATTACGACAGCCCTCGTAGGCGACGTCCACGCCACATCGACTCGGCCAATCGCGGAATCGCTTGCCACGGTAATGGGAGCAGCAAATGTTTCGCCCCCATCGGTTGAGAAGGCGGCGTGTACACCGGCATGTTCACCGCCGGTGTACCACGCTGCGACAACGGCATCCTGCAGCGCATCGATCGCGGGTCCGTTGACCGGGCAGCCAGCAATTACCCAGTCGTCACGGTGTAGATCGTAGGGCGGAATCCAGTCATCGCCGCTGCGGCGGGCAATGGAGATGTCACGGCGATCGTTATCACCGCGATCTCGGTATGCAACGAGTGTGCCACTGGGCATTGCAATCATGGCTGTCGGGCAGCACTCGCATGTGCGGTCATCGAGCAGGGTCGAAGTCGAAATGGTGTCGGTAATCATCGCAGTGCGCAGCGACATTGCGCCGTCGCCGTGTCCGTGGTCATCATCGTCGTGACCTTGTGGTGTCATGGCGCGGCCATCAAGCCATACCGCGCGCAGTCCATTGCCTTCAGGCACAAGTGATACGAATCCATGTTCAGTTTCAGTGCGGTCGTCATTGAGCGTGCCAAGCATGGTCCAGTGCTGGCCATCATCTTCAGAGCGAGCAACGCCAATGTCATAGGCATACGTCCCGGGGCCGCTCTTCTGCAGCCATGTAGCCACGAGTGAACTGTCTCCGCTTACTGCGATGTGCGGCACATCTGCCCAATTGACGAAGAAATCTCGCCGCTGGGTAATGGTGTGAGCTGGTGACCACGTATTGGATAGAGCATTGTATTTGCTCACTTGCAGCCGCCACACCTCGTCTGAAGTCGCTGTGGCATGGACTGGGGCAGGCTCAAGCCAAGACAACCAAGCGCCGCCGTCTGCTTCGCAGAGGCTGGGGGCCATGGCGTGGTCGCCACAGGGCGGGGGGGGAGTCGTTGCGAGGACCGAAAGGATGAGTGCAGGGAGGATCATTGAGGAGTCTCCGGGAGATCATGTATATGCGTGCGCTTGCCAGCCCACACGCTGAGTATTTCTACGGCTACTTGCGCCCCGATTCCGGCGGCGATGGCAAATTGACTTGAGCCACCGGCGAGCAAGCCGGCAACATGAAGCGTGGGAGCAACGGTGTACACACCGTCGTGATCAAGCATGATGCGATCAGATTTTCCGCCGCGAGGGTGTGGCTGTGGTTCACAGGGCAGTCCGCTGAGTTCCCAGCGTTTGTAGCCGGTCGCAAGGACTATTGCGTCTGCTGCGAAGGCGTAGTCGTCGCTCGTACGGACGGTCCAATGGTCACCATCACGTTGGGCGGAGCACACGCATCCGGCGTGCAATGTCGCCGGTGGGTACTGCTGGAACTGCATCCACATGGTGCGTAGTGCCTGCGGGCCGGTGGTTCCTGGTGTGACACCAGGCACGTTGAATAACTGTGCCTTTTTAAGATCGCTGCTGCCGTCATCGATGACGAGGATGCGACGTTCCTTAAACCAAGGCTTGGCATGGGCGGAGGCCAGTGTTATGCCGCAGGCGAGTCCGCCAACGCCACCGCCGATGATAATGATGTCGTAGGTGTCCATTGTGCGAAGCGTACTGGGCTGAGGTGATTTGCGGCGGCGTGGGGAGGGGGGGTGGTATTACTTCGGCCGCGACCAGAAGCCAGTCCTCTGAAGCCCATCGATGCTGCGGGTATTCTTCTGGCGGGTTACCTCAGCGGTCACTTTCGGGGTCCATCTTGATAGTTATATACCGCAATTGAGGTCGGTAGCCCACAAATGTATAGCGCGGTACACCAAAGACACACGAGTGCTTTGCGTGGGTGAAATGTAGGCGATTGATCGGTCTCGTCCCGGGCGTTTCATGGTTGTGCGAAACGCGTGCCCCGACGTCTAGATGATTAGGTTCGACAATGTCGCCGCGACCTTGTAGCCGCAGGGCAATGAGGGTTGCTGTGGCATGGTTGATGGCAGGGGTTCGCTGGTGTCTATGGTTTTGTGGCAGTTGGCCACTTTATCCGGATGGCTGTGAGCCGCAGCGGCCCGCGAAGTGCCTATTTCGATTCTGGCGAGCCGTTCGTCAGATTAGACTGGCGGTTTGCTTAAGTAATAGGTGCGTGGCGTATCGAGATCTTGATGGGCTCATCCGATCAGAAACTTCGGGGTGCTAGCACGGTCCCCAAGCCGCAATCAGTGCCAGTAAGTCATTAGTGCCAACCACACCGTCGCCG
>CAVOCO010000170.1:0-4147 GCA_963694215.1 Phycisphaerae bacterium | reverse complement strand
TAGTGACTGGCAGCATGAGTTTGAGGCCGCCTTCCCATGGGAGCCAACACGTGATCAAACTGCTGCTTTTGCAGCAGTTCAGGCAGACATGCAGCACCCACGCCCGATGGATCGTTTGGTGTGTGGTGATGTGGGATTTGGAAAAACTGAGGTGGCGATCCGGGCAGCCTTCCGGGCGGCTGCAACGGGGCGTCAGACGGCCATCTTGGTGCCTACTACGGTGCTTGCTGAGCAGCACGAGCGTACATTTCAAAATCGTTTTGCCGGGTACCCATTCAGAGTCGAATCTATGAGTCGGTTCAAAACGCCTGCTGAGCAGCGTGAGATTCTTGCGCGGCTTGCGAGCGGTACTGTGGATGTGCTTGTTGGCACGCACCGCCTGCTGAGTAAAGATGTGCACTTCAGAGATCTTGGCCTGGTCGTAATTGATGAAGAGCAGCGGTTTGGTGTGGAGCACAAGCAACGCCTGCTGCATCTTCGCGCGACGGTTGATGTTTTGACCATGACGGCTACGCCCATTCCCAGAACGCTGCACATGTCGATGATGGGGCTTCGTGATATCAGTAGCTTGCAGACCGCGCCGGTTGATCGTCGAGCGGTCGTGACCGAGGTAATGCCGTGGAACGAAGATCGTCTGCGAGCGGCCTTGCAGCGAGAGCTTGCCCGGGAAGGGCAAGTATTTGTTGTGCATAACCGCGTGCGTGATCTTGATGACATTGCCGAGGCCATCCGGCAACTTGTTCCTGATGCCAAGATCGTCACTGCTCACGGGCAAATGTCGCCCAAGGAACTCGAACGCACCATGCTGTCATTCATGCGGCATGAGGTTGACATCTTGGTGGCGACGACAATCATTGAATCTGGAATTGATATCCCCAATGCCAACACCATTATCATCAACGAGTCGGATCGATTTGGACTTGCAGACCTCCATCAGCTTCGTGGCCGGGTCGGACGATCGAGGCACCGGGCGTACTGCTACTTGTTGCTTCCATTAACTCGAAACGTGCGTCCTGAGGCCAAGCGACGACTGCAGGCAATCGAATCATTCTCGATGCTTGGTGCGGGCTTTCGCATTGCGCTGCGTGACCTTGAGCTTCGCGGCGCAGGCAATCTGCTCGGCCCTGAACAATCCGGCCACATTGCGGCGGTGGGGTATGAGTTGTACTGCCGGTTGCTTGAACAGGCTGTTGATGACCTCAAGTCCGGCCGCGGGCCGCAAAACAAGCCGGCCCTACTTGATGTGGGGTGGACGGGCTACTTCTCAGAGGCATGGATTCCTGGCGATGCGCGTCGTCTGGATGGCTATCGCCGGTTGTGTCAAGCACGAACTGCTTCCACGATTGATCAAGTCATGACAGATCTGCAGAGCGCGTATGGACCGATTCCCGCCCCGGCGGCGCGGCTTCGGGCCTGCTGTGACCTCAGCGTGCTGCTTGGCAACGTGGCCGTCACAGCAATTCTTCGCAGGGATGCTGATTTGGTGCTTCAAACGCCGCGGCCAATTGAGCTTCTTCGCATGATGGAATCACTACCCGGACGCGTTCGTCGGGTTGGTGAGCAATCAACATCAGGCACTGGTGAGATATGGTGGCGACCGCCGATCAGCAAGATGAGCTTGAAGGCCGTCTTGAAGCACTTGCGACGCGTGCTCATACCCCAACGGAGTGCCTCGGCCCCGTGAACCTTGTACAGACACTAGCGTTGGAAATTCCGCTTGCCATCGCGCTCGTCGTGGTGTGTGACAGGCTCGCTCGCGCAGGGCGTGAGGTCAGCCGGCCGGCCAGGTTGATCACGGTGTTGTGGATACCACTCTTAATGGTGTTGCCGGCCCTTGGGATTAGCGCTGCTGGGAGCGAAGACCTGAGCCTCCGCTCACTTGTGGCCATTTCAAGTGGGCCACTTATTGCGGCCATGGCTATGCCGCTGTTGATCATCGGAGGGGGCATTTGGAAACTCGACCACTGGCATGCCGATGACCGCATTCCGCTGGCATGGCCGGCAGTAGGGGTCTTGCTGTTGTGCCTTGCTGTAGCTGGCCGCGTGCCTGAGTTTGTGATGATCGTGGCATTTGCAGTTGGAGCGGTGCTGCTGTGGATGGAGACGCTGCCCAGAGCGGGCGAGCAACATGGGGGCGAAGGGGGCGTATGGGCAGCAGTGGGCGTTGTTCTTTCGGGTGGGCTGGTGTTTGTTGGTTCACAGTCGACGGCGGGCTGGCCAGTCCTGTGCGTGTCGCTTGGATCAGCAGGCCTCATCGTGTGGCGAACCTGGACGCACCTTGGCCAGCGGCAAGCAATCGTATCGACAGGGTGGGCGGCCATGATTGGCCCTGTCCTGGCAATCGGGTTGCTCGGGCAGCGGGGTCTTCAGGCGACGCTACTGAACACCTTTGGATCTGACATCTCCTTTGTGGGGTATCGCACATTGAGCGGTCTGGAGATGTTGCTGATGCCTGGCGTGATGCTGCTCTTCGTGTGCGGGCTCATCGCGGGCTGGGCTCGGTGGTCCGCTCGGCGTGGCCGATTGGCTGCCGTGTTGATGGCTGGTCTTGGCATATTCATGACTGCCGTCTTGATGTCCGGGCTCGGGCTCTGAGGCTGAGCAGATTTTCTGATTCAAGTTCAATCGGTTTCTCTGCCGATGCACGCTACAGACCACATGGATGTGGCTACGCTGCTCGTATGGACACTTGTGTCGTCCGAGCCACATTGAGAGTCAAGGAAGACGACCGCATGCTCACCGATCGCCAACGCGAGATATTGCCCACCACACGCGAATCGACAACCCACAAGTTTGCTGTGGCTGGTTTCGAGGGCTATTTGACTGTTGGTCTCTTCGAAGATGGGCGTCCTGGTGAGATCTTCATCAAGATGAGCAAAGAGGGCTCAACGCTTTCGGGTCTTATCCAGGGGTTCTGCCGGTCCTTCTCGATTTCTCTTCAGTACGGATTGCCAATTGACGACGCCGTTCGTCGGTTCAAAGGCATGCGGTTTGAGCCATCAGGTGCGACGAGCAATCCAGACATCCCGATGGCGACGAGCATTCTCGACTACATCGCGTGCTATCTCGAACTGATGTACGGCGCCGAGGCCCAGGCTGCGGTTGCTGCCGGTCGACCTGCAGTTGCCTGAGTCTTCCGTGATGAAGCGCCTCTCGTGGGGCTGACTGCAGGCCACATTGCAATCAACTGAAAAATGAAGAAGGGCTCAGATACTGCGATGAATATCTGAGCCCTGTGTTCTGCGCGACGCGAGTGGACCTCAGTCGTCAGCTGCTGCGGTCTCTTCTGACTTGGCAACAGGGGCTTGTACAGGCGCTGCTTGTCGGGGTGCTGGTTTTTCGATCAATTCGCCCTCGTCGTCAAACTCCATCTCATTTCGCTCTTCGAGCGGCTGGTCGGGTTCAACGATAAGCGTGATCTCTACGCGAAGGTCGGACTCGAACTGAATTGGAATTTCATAGGTGCCAATTCGACGAATAGACGAAGGTAGACGGACAGCGCGGATTTCAATGCCGCCGTATCCGACTTGCTCGAGCGCTTCGGAGATGTCACGCTGGGTGACTGATCCGTAGAGCCCGCCCCGGTCATTGCAGGATCGGACGAGCGTGAGCTCAACTTCTTCCATGCGGGTGGTCAGGTCTTCGCGGGCGTTGCGTTGAGCAGCGACCTGAGCAAGCGCGGTGGTGCGTTCGGCCTGAAGTTCAGCGATGCGTTCATCGTTTGGAACCTCAGCGATTTGCATTGGAAGAAGGAAGTTACGGGCGTAGCCCGTGCGGACCTTTACGACGTCGCCCACGATGCCGAGGTTCTCGACATTCTCATTGAGCAAAAGTTCAATTGTTCTACGGCTCATATGCGGTGTCCTCCTTGAGGAGTTGAGAAGCGCCATGCCGCGGCGCCTCAGCGTCAGTGTGTGCAGCTTCCAACGGCGGAAGTCGCATGGATCAGAATTAAATCAGAACGGGATGTCATCGTTGGAGGGCCTGTTGTTGTAGCCACCGCTATTGGCAGGCTCTTGATGCGGCGGTTCACCCTGCGAGTCGCCACTATTGGCAGGCTCTTGTTGCTGTGATCCACCCTGCGACCCGCCGCCTTGGCGGCTGTCGACAAACGTAAATGTGTCAACGACTACGAGCAGCTTGGACC
>CAVOCO010000169.1:0-4148 GCA_963694215.1 Phycisphaerae bacterium | reverse complement strand
GGGTTGAGAACACCAAGTGTCCAGTGAGCGATGCTTGCACCGCGGCTTCAGCTGTCTCTCGATCACGAATCTCTCCGACCATGACAATGTCAGGATCATGACGCAGAATCGATCGCAAACCAGCTGCAAACGTCATGCCCACTTCTGCCTGCGTTTGGATTTGATTGACACCTTCAAGGTGGTACTCAACGGGGTCTTCGATGGTGATGGCTTTGACTTCACTGGTTACAACTCGGCGTAGCGAGGCGTACAGCGTGGTGGACTTGCCTGAGCCAGTTGGACCAGTGACAAGCAGGATGCCATGCGGTGTGTGGATGCATTCATCCCACCGCTGAAGCACATTCTCTTGCATGCCCAGCTCGCCAAGCGGCCTGAGACCAGTCGATGAATCGAGAATTCGCAGCACGACACCTTCGCCATGCATCATAGGAATCACCGACACACGAAGGTCAAACACGCGCCCATCATGTCGCATAGAAATCCGACCGTCCTGCGGACGCCGTCGCTCGGCGACATTCATGTTGGCCATAATCTTGAATCGGCTGATGATCGCAGCGCGGAATCGGTCAACCGTGCGGGGAACAGCAGCGGTTGTCAAGATGCCGTCAATGCGATACCGAATGGCAAGTCGATTCTCGTATGGCTCAATATGCAGATCGGTCGCGCGTTCACGAATAGCCTCGACGAGCAGATCATTGACGAGCCGAATGACACTCGCGAGTTCTGCTTGGTCGGAGTCGCTAGATTCTGTTTGCACTTCAAGCGGATCAGATTCCGCATGCAGCGCTTCAAGCGTGTCGCCAGCAACGCCGTAGTGTTGTCGAATGAAGTCACGAAGGTCTTCTTCGTCGGCTAGGACAAGCTCGATCGAGAGCCCGGTTAGCAACCGCAATTCATCGAACGCAGTGAGTTCGAAGGGGTCACTTGTGGCCACCCGAAGGACGCCGTTTGTTTGGTCAATTGGCACACAGTGCTGCCGAAAGACAAGGCGAGACGGCAGTACTTTGAGCAGTTCGGGTTCTGGAATGATGCTCGTAAGGTCAACGATTGGCATCGAGAACTGCTCGCTTATCGCTTCGAGCATGGCCCGGCTGTTGACATGGCCGAGCCGGACGAGGACCCGGTCAAGCCGCTCGCCCGTTCGGTGTTGTTCCTCGACGGCCTCGTCGACCTCGGCAGAGGTGACAACTCCCTGTTTCAGCAGTAATGCTCCAATTTCCATTGGGCCTACTGTAAAGGGGTACGCGACTCCGTATCATGTGTGACTTGGTCCGTTTTCAGCAGAATTTTCCCGAGGAGATCTTCAGATGCAGGCAAACGACGTTCTTCAAAGCCTCTCTCGTCACCAATTGGTCGATGGATATCCACTGGTTGTTGATCTCGAGAAATCTCAGGGTTCTTGGATTCACGATGCCGCAACTGGCGAAAAGTACCTCGATGCCTTCACGTGCTTCGCGTCATGGCCAATCGGGTTCAATCATCCAGCCATGAAAGAGCCTGCCTTTGAGACATCGCTTTTGCGGGCCGCTCAGTCGAACATCGCAAATGCCGACCTGTACACCGCCGAGATGGCTGAGTTTGTTCACGCCTTTGCAACCAACGTGACACCCGACGGATTTCCGCATCACTTCTGGGTAGCCGGCGGCGGTCTTGCAGTTGAGAATGCGATGAAGACAGCCTTCGACTGGAAGGCGCGGAAGCTTGGCCGGACAGATTATCTTGCCGACTGCAACGATCTTCAGATCGTGCATTTCAACCAGGCATTCCATGGTCGGACTGGGTACACCATGAGCTGCACAAATACGCTGCCTGATAAGGTCGGCCTATACCCACGATTCCCGTGGCCACGCATTCACAACCCCGTGTGCCAGTTCGATGTCAACGGCAATGTGTGCAACGATATCGAGGCTGAAGAAGCCAAGGCCTACGCGCAGCTTGACAAGGCCTTTGCAGAAGGTGCCAATCGAATTGCAGGTATTTTGATTGAACCCATGCAGGGCGAGGGCGGCGATAACCACTTCCGCCCCGAGTTCCTTGCCAAGCTCCGCCAGTACGCAGACGATCACGAGTGCCTGCTGCTGTTTGATGAAGTTCAAACGGGCTTCTTTGGGTCCGGCAAGCCGTGGTTCTGGCAGCATCTCGGCACGGCGCCGGATGTGGTCTCGTTCGGCAAAAAGTCGCAGGTCTGCGGCATCTACGCTGGCGGCAAGGTCGATGAGGTTGAGCAGAATGTCTTCAAGACATCGAGCCGAATCAACTCGACCTGGGGAGGCAACTTGGTGGACATGGTTCGTTCGCGTCGATTCATCGAAATCATCGTGCAAGATGGTCTTGCAGAGCACGCCGCCATGTTGGGCGACCGCCTGATGGACGGACTACGTTCCATTGCCAAGGATACCGGAGCATTTACCAATGTTCGTGGTAAAGGTTCACTTGTGGCCTGCACCTTCCCCAGCCCAGAGCACCGAGCGGCGGCTATCACAGCGATGTTTGATCGGAAGGCCATGTCGTTGCCCTGCGGGACGGACTCAATGCGATTCCGCTTGCCGCTGAACATGTCCTTCGACGAACTCGACGAGTTGCTCAACCGCACCGCAGACTCCATTCGTTCGGCGCATGCGGCGACAATCTCGTAGGCCTATACGCCGTTCCCTCGCAGCCGAGGAAGAAGAGTCGGTTTATTAGTCCGGCAGATCATCCGCCGAGCGGTATTCCAGAACGCCAGGCAGGATTCGGCGTTGGAGCGCTTGCAGATCTGGTCCGTCGAAGATGACCCAGTGGTCGGGGATCCCGTCGCCGGTCGCGTCTAACGCGGCGTAGAGGTTCGGCTCGGTGAGCTTGATCGTCTCGGTCGATCCATCCATGTGAGAGATGTTGATCCCGCGTGGGTTCCAGAGGCCTGGAATGTCGATCCAGGTCTGAAAGTTGGCGAAGTCACTGCCGTCCTGGTTGGGGTGCATCATGAAGCCATGCCCATTGTGTCCAGGGGGGCCGCCACCGATGCCGGGGTCATCTTCGCCGATGGTGCACATTGTCAGCGAGGGCTGCTTGATGGCCATCATGGTTGGCGTTGCGACGGCATACTTGACGAATGGCCCGGCGAATGGCATTGGTGCATTTTCGCCAAAGTAGTGATCGTCGGCGCACACGTTGACTCCAATGAAGGAGTTGATTGCAAAGGATCGCATCCGTCGCGTTGGGTCAAGTGGCGAGCGATAGGTGTCGATGTTGCCGTCAAGGTATTCCCAGGCCTCGCCGTCGCTGAATGCTTTCGTGAGTTCGACTTCATACGCGTTGCCATCGAGACCTTCGAGGCGAGTATTGCCACCATCGTTGTAGGCACGAACCCAGAGCCGCCGAGTTACATCGGCTTCTAAATCATCAGGATCTCCAAGCACTTCGTATGTGTCTGGAAAATCCTCAAAGATTCCGTCATCAACAGGAGCCGTCCGCGGATGAAACAACCGTCCATCATTGGCCGCGGCATATTGCCCAGAGGCCAACGCAATCTGCCGCTGCCGCGCAAGATCGGTCGTAGACATTGCTGAGTCGTCCATGCTGTTCACGCCCACAAGGACAAGCGACATCAAGACGCCAAGAATGGCAACGACGACAAGCAGTTCAACGATCGTAAAGGCTAACCGGCGAACCGGAAAGTAGGTCACGGACATGATCCAAAGGCTCCAATGATGGCAAGCAGATCATTGACGTCGGTCTGCCCATCTCCAGTTACATCCGCACCGGAAGTTCCCCAGGATGCAATGACAAGCAGAACTTCGTCCACATTTACGCCTCCATCACCGTCAAGATCCATTGGGCAAGGGGGAGACTGCGAGAAGATGCCCATGGTGTAGGGCCCGAACTTGAATGAGGCGCTGTACGGCATGCCGTCCCAGGCGATGGCCTCGGCGGTCACTTCGTCACAGGGGTGGCCGTCGTAGCCGGCGTCATAGGTCTGCGAGTCGCTGTTGAAGCGAATCTTCCAGAGGCCCGCGCTTGGCAGGCCAATGCGGTAGTCCTCCCACGCCTGATTGCGGAAGTTGGCCAGCACAATGACGTCATCACCAACGCCGCCATCCATCCAGCGGTGCCAGGCAACGACCTTGTCCCAGTCGTTGACATGGTGCACGTTGACGTTCTCGCCGGTA
>CAVOCO010000168.1:0-4157 GCA_963694215.1 Phycisphaerae bacterium | reverse complement strand
AGAGCTCAACCTCCAACGATCCGCTGGTGGGCCCAAATGTCCCGCCTTCGTTGGCATCAGGGAACGGCTGTACCATCACTGTTTGGGGTTCAGAGCCATCTGCCACGGCTTGAAAGCCGAAGAACGCCTCGCTGCCCCAGTTTGAGATACCGGTGTTATTATTGGTCTCAAGGACGACATTATCCCAGCGGAGCTCGATGATCTGTGCTGGTCCAATTTGGAGCTCTGTGATTGGGACAGGAGCCCCGCCCATGTAGGCCGTGTTGGCGAACTCAAATATGACTTGCTCGTAGGTGTGGGTCCCGCCTGCCAATGCGACGCCAGCAACGCTCATGGCAGCAATACTGGCAAAAATCGACCGGGATGACTTCACATAGGGCATTCTTCTCTCCACGTCCCCAGCCTACAGGATGGAGGCCCAAACGCAAGTCTAGATCGCATATTTTTGCGCCTAAATCTGCTGAGTGAGGCAGTTTGTGAAGCAGGCTAAAGGCATCGCCGGAGTGCCAAAAACAACACACTCCTTCCATTGGAAGGAGTGCATCGCATCTGTGTAGGAGGCTCAAAGTCGCAATCTAGATTAGCGGAGTCCGAGCGCCTCTGTGATGGCTTGGGCAGCTTCGCGAGGGGTCCATCCGTAGTTCCAGAGTTCCCGAAGGTCATCTGAACTGGTACCTGTAGCAAGCAGAATTTCATTGTGGTTGAGTTCGTAGCGAGACTCGGTCCGCTGGAGGAAACGGCCGAGGCGGGTTCGCCAAGTGTTCCAAGTCCAATCATGCGGGTTCCGTGTCTTCATCATGTCGCTCCAAACGTGTGTGGGCCATCAAGGCCTTTCCTATGACCACCTACGTATGAGGTCGGGCAAAGGTGTGGTAAAGAACAGTGAATATGCTAAAAAAAGTCGTCTTTGAACTAGAACGCTCCCCGTGACGTATTTTTGTGTGACAGATTCCCAATAACGATATGACCATGCCACACTATGAACCCGGAGCAACTCAGATCTCTCTCAAACAACCAAAACGGCGGATCGGATGGTTGCTTTTGGCTGCTTGTATGCTTCTTGTGGTCGTCGTAGTTGCTGCTGAGCTGGCGCTCTTGGTGCACCGCGTGTCTGTTTTGGGTACTGGATGGTCGTGGGCTGTCGGCGGCGCGGTCTGTGCTGTGCTGGCGGTCGTGGCCATCTTGTGCTGGCAGGAACTCATTGGGTGGCTGCGTGTGCGGCGTGTGGAACGGCTGCGGGATCTGATGAGTGCGCCACTGGAACACTCCAGAGCGACCCGCCGGCTTGCACATGTGTGGATGCGTTCGCTTCCAAAAAGTCCGGACGCGGAGGCCATGTGCGAGGAGTGGTCAGTGGCTGTTCATGCAGGTGATGATCTCGCTGCAAGTGCTGCACTCAAAATATTCCTTGATGCAGTGGATGACCGTGTCGATTCTGAAATCAGGCGTGAAGCGGCGCGGACAGGCATCATTGTCTCGCTCTCAGGCATTGCATTGCTCGATGCGTTGTTGTGCATATGGCGTAACTTGCGTTTGATGCGGTGCATTGCAACCGAGTATGGCGCTCGACCTGGCCTGGTGGGCACGGTTCGACTTCTTCGAATGGTATTGCTGCATGCGGTTGCTGTTGATTTGACGCAGCATGCAGCCGAGGCTGTTTCTACTCGGATCGGGACGGTGGCGGCTGCGGGTGGACAAGGTTTGATTGCCGCCACGCTGACCGTTCGAATTGGGCTGTGGACGCAGCAGGTGTGCCGGCCTATTCCTGCACCACGGCGAAGCATTGCTGGGTTTGCTGTGGCGTCGGCCGCTGACGAAGTATCTATTCGCGTTCGCCGAACGGTTGAACGCGCTGCGGGTTTGCTTCGGGTGAAGGTTGGTAGCGGAGTTCGGGCGAACTAAAGATTCGCGTCGCTGACCACCAGTTGCCGCTCGCGTCACGTTCCTCAGTAGTCGTGAATCTATAGTGATCGAGGTGCCAGCGCAAGGCAGCCGGACGCTGGTCGCTTTTGAGCGGCGAGGACTCGAGTAATGCCATGACTGCCGGGTCATTGACGGCAAGCCGCGAAAGGAGCTGTGGCAACACTTCTTGACCGGTCAATCGGAACATTGTGTCTCCGGGACGAAGGATTCCTGAGCGGAGCGCGTGCTCGTAGGAGAGGGCATCAAACCACAATTGCCAATCAAGCCGTGGCATATCTGGCTGAGAGAACCCGCCCACTTGATTGAGCGGCCCGGCTTTCCATTTGAAGACATATGGGGCCCATGTGCCGTCTTGTGATTGTGCTTCCACAATGATCTCTGGACGCGTCTTCGTCATGGTTGCAAAGAGGCCATATCTACTGACGAGATGCCATGGACTCAGTGTTCGGTGCCATGAACTGAGAGGTTTCCACAGCGGTGCGCCGATAGTTTGATACAGGCACGAGATCACAATCAGGCTCAGCAGCATTGCGCCGGCTCCCCATCGCGCACACCGTAATGGCCAGAAGGCCGCCTCGCGAAGCCCAACAGCAATGGTGGGTCGGAGGTATTTGGGCCACAGCATGAGTAAGACCGAGTCGTCGAGCATGGCAATGCACAGCACGATGGTGAGCCAATTGAAGATGCCATAGTTGCCCGTGGCTGAAATGCCAAGCATCAGCACGACGATAGCAATGGCACCAGTAGTACGTAGCACGCGAGGAAGAAAGAGCAGTATTGGGGCGCCGAACTCGACTGCAAACATGAGCATGCCGCCGATCCACAGAATCCAGTTTGGCAGCGACGCAGCAATCCACGCTGGCCACCATGGAAGGGGCTGCGTCCAGAAGTGATACGAGATCGCGGTGCCGTCCGCCCAGGTTGGATCGCCGCTTTGGATCTTGACCAAGGCGGCAAAGAACAGGAGCCGGGCGAGGAGAATTACAAGAAGCCAGTGGATAAGCCGAGAAGGACGTGTGGCGCGCACACTATTGAGCCGCCATGTCCACGGGCACCACAGCATGGCGAGCACGCCAGTTTCGAGCAGCAACGCATCCCACTGGTACTGCATGAACACACTACCCACGGTGACAAGTGAGAGATAGGTGCCCCAGCACAGAATCGCGCTGCACAACGGAACGATGCCCAGCGTGAGCATACATGCGGCCACAGCGCCGATGATCCACGTCGCGGTCAGCATGCTGTCGCCGCCGAGCCACTGCAGTGTTGGCGCCTGCCACCACGACCCGTGCTCAGAGACCGCCTGCATGAAGACGCCCGACGGGCGGAGGCCTTCTGAACCAATAAGTCCAAGTGCCTGATGCCCGAACGACAGAAACGCTGCGAGGTAGATGAGACCCATTAGGCGCAGAAAGATTCGCCGCGTGAGGAGCCACGTACTTGGCGTTTCGACGCGGCCGACCAGAAGCGTGGATACGCGGTTGAGTCCGCCGCGGTGATTGGCGATCCAGTTATACGCTACTTCAGCAAGTGAGCCAAGCGGGCGGACGCGGCGATACACCCATAACGGCCAGCGACGAACGCCAATTCGAGCCTGAAGTTCACACATTGCTTCTGCGCCGGATGTGTACTGACCATCCGGTGTGATGAGATGAATGGCACGTTCGAACTGCGATTTAGGGATGTGCGAAAAGTGCTGCGCTGCATCTTGGAGCGGGGCAAAGTCGATGCGGTTTCCTGCGAGCGCGGAATACCGCTTGATCCATCGCCGGCAGAAGGTGCAGTCGCCGTCCCACACGACCAGCGGTCGATCAGTTGGAAGGGCAGCTGCTGGCGGCCGCTTCCCGCAGCCGTTCTCGCCATCGTCACACCCAGTACATGTTTCGCAGGAAACCATTGGCGGGAATCATAAAGGGTCAGGTACCGAGGAGGTACCTGACCCTTTGAATTGATTGATCTACTCGTGAATTCAGCAGTCAGTGCCAAAGGCTCCGATGACCAGAAGAATGTCATTGACATCGTAGAGTGTCCCGAATCCAGCGATGGATTCGAGAATATCCTCAACATTGACCGTGCCGTTCCCATCAATATCGCCCGTGCATGATTCGCAGTCGATTGATGAGAGCTGGATGCTGTCTACCGCAGCTTCCACGACGGAGCCGGTGGCATAGTCACTGACTTCAAAGCGGACCTGGAATTGATTTGACGGGTTAAGGCCAGGCACAGAAGAGAGG
>CAVOCO010000167.1:0-4178 GCA_963694215.1 Phycisphaerae bacterium | reverse complement strand
GTTGGCCATGCAGCTAATGTCGAAAGTGCCGCACGCCGGTGGTCATGCACGTGACGCCATGCGTGTTGCAGATTGCGATCGTTTCGTCATCTCGCTTTGAGCCACCAGGCTGCACGATGCACGATACGCCGGCTTCAATGAGAACCTTTGGTCCGTCAGGGAATGGGAAGAACGCGTCTGATGCTGCAACGGTATGCGAATACATCGCGATGGATTCGCCTGCCTTGGTGACAGCCAGCCGAGCCGCGGTGAGCCGGTCGACCTGACCTCCACCGAGTCCGAGCAGTCGGTTCTCGCCCGCGATTGTGATGGCGTTCGATGTGGCATGCTTCACGGTAATCCACGCGAGCTGGGCGTTTGCGATGGTCTCGGGAGCTGGCGGGGGACCGGCGGCGTGTGTCCATTCGCTCGGCCGCGCAATTTTGAGATCGGGCGTTTGGGTGAGCAGGCCGCCAGGGATGGTGCGGACCTCGATGCTATTTGAGCCCCCGGCTGCGATTTTAGGGGTGGCGACGAGGCGAATATTCTTCCACCGCTGCGTCAGGCACGCGACAGCATCTTCGTGGAACTCAGTCGCGACAATGACCTCGACGAATCGTTGCCCCTGCGCAATAGTCTCTGCGAGCGCGGCATCAACAGGGCCAGAAATCGCAACAATCCCGCCAAATGCGGCGAGCGGGTCCCCAGCCCAAGCATGTTCGAAGGCCTTGATTGGATCAGTGTGTGTCGCCGCGCCGCAAGGGTTCGCATGCTTCACAATAACGGCAGCGACGTGGTCAGGGAATGTGCGGACGAGATCACGACAGCACTTGAAGGCGCCCGCCGCATCGTTGATGTTGTTGTAGCTCAGCGGCTTTCCAGCAATGGTTTCTGCATTGGCAAGGCCAGCTTCGCCGGTGCCAGGCAAGGCGTACAGGGCTGCGTCTTGATGCGGGTTCTCGCCGTATCGAAGCGACATGACTCTCGTCGCCGTCAACTGAAGGCGTGGAGGGAAGGCGTCGCTACTAGACTGGCTGAGCCAATTTGAAATCGCCGCGTCGTATCCCGCCGTTCGCGCAAAGGTGTCCGCGGCCAGCTGGCGTCGAAGATGCAAGGTCGTGCTGCCGTCATTTGCCTGCATTTCGGCGATGACAGCGTCGTACTGGCTTGGACTTGTGACGGCGGCAACAAACTCATGATTCTTTGATGCCGATCGCAACATGGCAGGACCACCGATGTCGATCTGTTCGATAGCTTCTGATTCGGCCACGTCAGGCGACTTGACAGTCCGCTCGAATGGATAGAGGTTGATGCAAATCAGGTCGATGGGCTGAATATTATGTTCCTGCATCGACTCAACATGCGAGTCAACATCGCGGCGTGCAAGGAGCCCGCCATGGATTCGAGGATGCAGAGTCTTGACCCGTCCATCCATCATCTCGGGGAAGCCGGTCACATCTTCGACCGTGCTTGTCGAGATTCCTGCTGCTTGAAGGGCGGCGGCGGTTCCGCCAGTCGAGATGATCTCAATGCCCATCGATGTGAGTGAGCGGGCAAATGCAACAACATCTGATTTGTCACTGACCGAGATCAACGCACGTTTGACTTGGACAAGATCTGGCATGGGTTCAGTTCCATTCAGCGTTGAAAGGCTGGCAGGAGGCATTCCAGTTCGCCATCGCCACCAAGAAGTAAGACAATGCCGTCCTTGGAAATCAGCCGCTTGATTGAGGGAGCAGAAACGCTCGCATCAACGGAGCCTGTGTTGATTGAGACAGTCTGAAGTTGTTTGACGCTCGGAGCCCAAGCCAGCAAAAGATTACCCACGGTGCCAATAACATCACCATGCACAGCAGCTGCGGCCCACTCTTCGACGCCGCCAGGAGAGTTTTGTGGGGCAGCCTGCATCTTTACAAGACCAACGCCCGGGACATGTTGATACACCGCTCCATCTAGAATCGTTGGCCCGCTCATCAAGGGGACCTTGTAGAGCTTAGACCACTTGAGGCTGCCATCTTGGACGTTGAACATTCGTAGATGTTGGTCACGGCTTGCCACGGCCACCATTGACGGCGTTGCCGAGGGGACGCCGCTCACGCCATCAAAGAGTTTCTTCTTCCAAAGCAGTGCCCCGGTGTTGATGTCGAGCGCGGCAAGGGTGCCAGATCGAGATGCAGCAATGACGGCATTTCCAGCCACGATTGGTTGTGACTCGATGCGTCGACCGATGCGATGAGCTCGCGTAGAGAAGCCCATCCCCCATCCTTGCCAGACCAGTTCCCCAGCGAGTCCGCCGTAAATGTAAGCGTCTCCACGTAATGTGCCCGCTGTGGCCGCAATCCACTCAAGCGGCTGCACGCTTGACTGCGTGGCACCGTGCACCATAGGAATGCCGGTGGTGGCCGACACGGTCAGGATTGAGTTTGTGCGTACAACGAGCACTTTCTCAGCGGAGGGCACATGTACAACATCAATGATGATGTCATTGCCACCGGCGCCGAATCCAACCCATCGTTTTTGTCCGGTGTCCTGATTGAACATTGTGACTTCGTGGTCACGGTCTACCACAAAGATAGCCCCGTTTGAAACGAACAGGCCGACAACCGAATCGGTGTTGATCGGGTTTCGCCAGGCTACGCGAAGGCCCAGTGAACGGGCTGATCGTGGCCCAAGGGGCATTTGCAGTTCGAGTTGCTTAACTCTCGCTGAATTGCGGGCGATGGCATCATCATCGGCTGAGCTTGCTTCAACAGCACTTGCAATTGGGGCGGCAAGGGCGAAAGCGGACACCAGTGTGAGGCAAGCAAGCGAGTGAGCGAGGCTGGGCATCTTCAGGTGCTCCTGAGGGTCAAATCGAAAAAGGCAGTGGGATCCCGAAGTATATCGCTCCGCCCCCGGAGGATGCGATATCGTAGGCAGTCAGTATGTTTACAGGACTGATTCAATGTGTCGGCGAGGTGCAAGGCGATCCCCAGCCACTCCAAGCAGGAGGGCAGCGGCTCCTGGTCAGTCTCGCCCAGTGGTCCTATCGGCCTCAACTCGGCGCCTCGATCGCCGTCAACGGCTGCTGCTTGACCGTCGCTGAGGTTTCAGGGCAAGTGGTCAGCTTTGACGTGATTCGTCAGACCTTAGATCTCACGACGCTCGGCTCGTTGAAGGGGGGCGATGCTGTCAACCTCGAGCACGCCACAACACCAGAGACACTGCTTGGTGGCCACCTCGTGCAGGGGCACGTCGATACTGTTGGCGTGGTTGAATTTCTCAACGAGTCGAGTGAAGCATGCCGCTGCCGAATTCAATTTGATTGCCGATTTGCATTGCTTCTCGTTCCGCAAGGATCGGTATCTGTTGATGGCGTGTCGTTGACGGTTGCAGATCTTGGCGATAAGTGGTTTGAAGTGGCCCTCATTCCGACAACGCTTGCTGAGACTATATTTGGACAGTACTCCGCGGGCGATTGTGTCAATCTTGAGTTTGATGTCATTGCAAAGATGGTGGAACGGCAAATGAGCGCCCGCGGCAAAGTGTGACTACCTCGTCATTGACTTGAGTCGGTCCACATCAATGTCAACACGGTCCCCAACACGCAGCCCAAGGTGGTCAATCGACCCGGCTGGAAATTCAATTGCAAATCGTACGGGGACGTGACTTGAGTAGAGCGGCATGCGTTGTTCGTATCCGAGTTGCGATTCATCTCGATCGCGTGCCGGCTCAGTCTTCATACGGTAGATCGTGGTGACTCGGCCTTGCCCGTCAAGAAAGATCACATCGATATCAACAAGGCAGTTTGCCATCCAAAACTGATGGACCTTGGGAGCGGGGAAGACAAATATCATGCCTGTTCCAGCTGGAATTTCAGTTCGATCCATAAGGCCGCGTTGGATAGCGGCATCGCCGATTGCCAGTTCGAGATCCCAGTCTCTGGCACCTATCTCGACATGTTCGCGTGATGGGCCACTGCGATCGCAGGCGGGCTGGACGAGCGATATGCCCAACAGCAGAAGAACTAGCAGTTTGTAAGCCATTGGATGTCCCTTGCTGTGAGTACAGCGTCTGCCGTTGGAATAGAGCTGATATCAACTGTAGCGGCAAACTCGTCGGCGTCCATCGGATTGGGCTCGCCGAGATCTTTCACGCCGCACCATGAGGCAAGTAGACCGATCACACGTTCTGCTGGGACGCCTGCAGCGCGGTATGAC
>CAVOCO010000166.1:0-4183 GCA_963694215.1 Phycisphaerae bacterium | reverse complement strand
GCCAACAACAGGCAAAGTCAATTCGTCCTCTGCCAGCATGGTCACGGGAAGGTCATTGACCCACCCGGCATCAGCTTTGACAAATCGCATGAGCGCCGTGTCAAACTTGCGGTACTTCAAGACGGCGGCAATATGAATAGGTTCATCACACCCTTCTGGCACGCGGAATCGGTAATGCACAACATCGGCCGCTCCTGGCGGAATCTGATGGTTGTAAAGCGACGTAAAGATGTCTTGAGCGTTCCGGCGTGAGATTCGTTTCCCCTCTCGGTCAATCACAAACGAGTTGACGAAGTGAGACCACGGGTCCACGATGCCCTCGGCATCCATCGCCCCGCTCACGCCGATCAGTTCGTCGCCACAGGAGACCTCGAGCTCCATCCACACCTGATTGGAATCCGACGTGCCCTGGGTAAACACGTGCCCCATCTTGACCGTGCGAATGACCGCTTCAAGCAAGTACTCCTCACCAGGGACGAGCACTGGAAGAATGTCGCCGCCGAGGGGCGCCACGAGGTCGCCGCTGATCGTGCCGCCTTGTTTGAGTCCAAACAAGTCGATCCGCATGACGCCTTCCAAGAACTCCTGGTGCTTCTCAATTGCTCGCTCTGAGTCAGGCATCTCGACAAGACGTGGCATTGCAGTATTAGCAGAAGGAAACATGTGATCGTGCACGGTGTTTACGCCTGAATCGTCTCGCACCATGGCCCCAAAGTCGCCTGATGGCATGAGCGGCATATGACAGTCATTGCAATTGACATGGGCAACTGGCGGGTAGTAGAAACTTCCAATGCCGTGGCCCGACACGCCGCTGAGTCGGAACGTGTCTTGGTGATTCTGGCCGCGGAGCCACTTGTAGTGGTTCAGTTCTTCAGGCAGATGAACCTTGTGGCACGTCCCGCAGAACAAGTCTGTTTGGTGCAGTGGCTTCAAGAAGGACTTCTTATGAAACTCCGGCTTGGCCTTAACGAGCTGCAAATTGACCCACTGCAAAAACGGGTCGTCACTGAATGTGAATGGATAGTGCGGCGGTTCATCAATGGTGTAATCGGCATTGCCACGGGGAGAATTGATATGTGTAATGCCATGACACGCTGTGCAAGTAATGCCAGCCGAAGCGGTCGGATGATTCTCCATGTCGTAATTGGGGTCGTCGAATGCGCCACTGAAGAATGGGACGGGATCGTGACACCCTGCGCAGAAGCGAGAGGCTGCCACATTACCATCGCGTTCCATTGCGACCTCCCGAGTTTCGGCAACAGCGGCAAAATACACCGGGTTATTGAATGACGAGAACCGGTGCACGCTGTGCATCCACGAGTCATGAATATCAGCATGGCACTTCAGGCAGTACTCGTCGTTATCCAGTACTTCTGCAGGGATAAAGTCGCCGCTTACTGTCCGGGCCAATGACGGAAAGAAGTAGGCATCGCCAGCTGGGTTTCCTTCAACATTCCACTTGCGTGGATCTTGAGACTGGAGCGAAAGCATGATCACAGCAAAGACGGCGGCGATGCCGCACCACGTCACGCCGAGTTTCCACTTCATGCGCCGTCCCGCCAAGCGGTGCAGGATGAAGAGCCAAATCACCAGCAGTGGCACGATCACATGCAGCCACCAGGCCGCCCCACGCAAGGCGGGATTCCGGATATCAATGATGCCCTCAATTCGCACCAAGACGATGCCCGTCCCGAGCACAATGATCGAAGCGGTAAAGAGGGCGTACCCGGCTTTGGCTGCGCGGCGATTGGGATGGTCGTGCGTCCGCCGCATGTGCAGCACACCAAAGGCGATGATGGGCAGAATGATCACAAGCCCAAGCACCAAGTGTGAGAGGAACATGGTCATATAGAACCAGTCTTCATACGACTCGCTGGTGGCCTGCCCGAGCACCCTGATGCCTACGAGATAGACCGAGTTGACGGCCAGCAGGGCAAACAGAGCCAAACTCACCCACAGTAGCCACCACAACCCGACTCGCGGACCCGCCCCAGCAGGCTTCTTCCAGCGGCGACGGCGGTCAGCAATGACAGCAGGGTCAAGCTTGGGCCGGCGGTTTCCGGAAACAGGTTGCAACATCAAGAGAGTCCCTTCTCTGGTCCAACAAGGCGAACTATCCAATACTCGGCCAGACCATAACCAGTGCCGCTGAATTTCAGTTGTGAATACTGGACTACAGGCTGGAACGGGTCCATCTACACCTCTAGACCTTGACCCCATTTTGCTCTCAGTTGGCTACTGGAATTCAATAGTTCAGCTCGGAATGGGGTCTCAGGCCCCACGCCGGGGTTACACGCGAACAAGCTGAACATGGAGCGTGCCCCCGCTTCTTCTACCGCCCCGACCGGTGGCGTGTACGCAGGTGCTCGCCGCCGCCGTCACCCGGAACCGGCTCAACAGTTTCGCCTTGACCAGTCATCAAGTCCATGTCCTTGCACCAGCCTCGTACATCCAGCACATGGGTGCGTGTCCACCCATCTGCAACTGGGGCAAGTGGATCAAATCGAAGCCGAACGGCCTCGCCAGCTCCGAACACCGCCACGCCATCGCCAACTGCAGCCACAACGGGACGGACATCGCCAAATCGCGTGTACTCGCCCCACTGCGTCCGGGTGTCCCAGAACGGCGTGCGGTCAGACCAGTCGTACTCGGGTCGTCGCTGCTCGTGGTGAATCCGGCGGGGATAGCCCACCTGCTCTAGCGTGGCTGCCGCTACAGCCGATCGATGCGTCCGCGCCGCAGGACAAGGCTCGATGCCCACCACCCGAGCAGCGTCTACATACAACTCGATGTCGGTCTGAATTCGTATTGCGGTGACGTCTTGCGAAAGTCCGTCGAGTGGAAACACACTCGTGCGCGGCATACCGGCGGGATAGCCAATATCAACATGCAGCATCTTCCACGTGCCGTCACAACTGCGAGCTTCGATCGACACGGGCGAATATGAGAGGCCGGCTTGCCACGCAGCAAACATAGTCTGGGAATAGGGGTACTCCACCCACCCGTCAATAACCAAAATCGGACGCCCGGGCAGATCAGCAATTGGCGAAGCGAACTCAAACTCCAGCACAAACGGCTCGACCACACGGCCTATGAAACGGCCGTCAATCACGCCGGGCGAAACAGCCACAGCATCGACGGCTATTACCTCGGCCAAGACATCCGCGCCGCGGCCATTGGTCGCAGCGATCGGCGACATGCTTGCCTGCGCAAATAGCAGGTCGCTTGTGGGCATCGGGTCGCTGGTTCCCATCCGCTCATCTGCCAAGACTTCCCATCCGCTGGGCAGGTCTATCGTCTCGAGCACGACCGCATCGAGATAACAGGTTTCCTGCATTGGCTCAGCCAATATCACTTCGAACTGCCCATCGCGGGGCGCCAATACGTCTCGTGGCAGCAACACCCGTTCCACTGGGCGGGGCTTCGCATAGGTCGATGGATCGAGCATGAAGCCCATCCCTCCCACGCCAAGACAGTCGGTCAAGAACCGCATCTGCGAGCCATCCCACGCAAAGATGACGGGGCACGAGGACAACTGCCGCTGGGTTTCGGAAATGATGTGTACTACACCAGGCTTCAGGTGCGGTTCAGTCTGGACGACGCCATCTGACCAATCTATTAACACAAAGTCAACTTCATCCCGGCCAGCAAGGCCTATCGACAATGGCTGCAGGTTCTGCCCTGGGCCAGCAGCACTGCGTACCACGCCAGCCATGGTCCATCGATCACCCAACCGAGCAGCTACCGCCGCTCCGATGCCGCTCACATTACTTCGCATCGACTGCGCGGGGCTCGTTCTACCTGCAAGCACAATGTCAACAAATGGAAACCGGCCACTCCCAGCAGGAATCGTACCGATGCCGCCATTGGCACCAGCACACATCATCATTGGCCCGGCACCTCGCACGCCGTGGACCAGTGCCCAGTGCAGGTCACCTTGAAATGACTGCAATAGTTCGCCGCTACTTGACAATACATCGAGCACAGATGGTCGCCCAGTGTGATTAGCAACTGCCCACCCGGACTCGCGAATCACATTGAGCAGGCCATTCCCAGTCACGTCAGCTATGGACAATCCTCGTGGCCGAGCGGTTGATCGCTCAAGGTTCACGCCAGCACGGAGCAACGGTGGTGTGGCAGCGCCGACGGCGACTACCGATGCCTCCCAACTCTGAGACTCGCG
>CAVOCO010000165.1:0-4187 GCA_963694215.1 Phycisphaerae bacterium | reverse complement strand
AGCCCCCAGTAAAAATTGCCGGCTCGCTCCTTCACAATGGCTCTGCAGGCAGCAAGTGACTCATCAAGAGATCGCGTGGCAGTCATGTGGCGCGTCCCTTTCGGTATGCCCGCCAGAGAAGCCACAGCTTGTGTGGCTTCGATACTGACACGCGGTATAACACTGTTTCACAATCCGATCGCTCAATTGCATCCAGGACAGACAATCCGCCAGCAGAAAAGAGCCACAACATTGGGCGAATATCACTGCTGACAGAATCTATCAGTGTTTCCATCTTGAGCAGCATCGGCCGAGTCCGCTCAGTGAGTGCGTGGATTACATTCCGATACGAAGCAAGAAAATCATGATCTGGGGCAAAGCCCTGCCGAGCCGTCACAATCAACCGCTCATTGAAGTCTTGCACAGGTGCCATGTCAGTGGGAATGTAAATACGATTTTGCTCAAGCACATCCCGCTGAACATCCTGCCAATGATTGGCAAGCTGTAGGCCGGTGCACACCGAGTCGCTCGCTGCAAGTTGCGCCTCAGTCATCGCCTCGCCAGAAAGCTGCAAGACGAGACGACCCACGGGGTCAGCAGAACTACTGCTATATGCCACAACATCACTCCATGTGGCGTAGCGGTTCTGATGCTGATCTTGTTCAAATGCGTCGATGAGGCGATCAAAGAGCACGCGGTCAAGTTGGTGACGCTCCAAGACGGTTGAGAGAGCGACGAAGATAGGGTGCCGCGCGCGACCGCCAAAGCAATCATCCAGCTCCGATCGCCACCACGCGAGGTGGTCGAGGGCTTCGTCTGGGCTTGCAGACTCATCAGCAAGATCGTCAGCCCAGCGACTAAACGCATAGACCGTGCTGATTCCATCTTGCATCCGATCTGGAACGAAACGGCTGAGAACGCTGAAGTTCTCGTAGTGGCCGAGGGTGAGTTTCCGACACCATGCCAGAGCCTCTTCCGGACCAAGCTGCTCAGCATGCCCTTTGCCCCACTGATTCATCATGTCGTTGACTTTGCTGCCCATTGAGAAGAGCAGGCTATCATGCACCTCCTCAGCGTGAGCGATCAGCCCTTTGCCTCTCAGGAGCAGTGACCATGAAAATCTTGCTGGCCAATCCCCGCGGCTTCTGCGCGGGCGTGTACATGGCCATCGATGTGGTTGAGCAACTGCTTGATGTCGTGGATGGCGAGCCTATCTACGTATTTCATGAGATCGTCCACAACAAGCATGTGGTTCAGCGATTCATAGACCGTGGCGTCGTGTTTGTCGAGTCAATCAGCGATGTGCCCGAAGGGTCTATTTTGGTCTTTAGTGCTCATGGCGTAAGCCCTGCTGTTCGCAAAAAAGCGATCGCTCAATCACTCATCGCCATCGATGCGACCTGCCCACTCGTGACCAAAGTGCACGCTGAAGCAATTCGCTATGCGGCTCGGGGATGGCAAATTTTGCTCATCGGACACGAGGACCATCAAGAGGTCATTGGCACGCGAGGCGAAGTACCCGACTCAATCCAGATCGTGAACTCTGCCGAAGCGATCGCGGGACTCTGCATTGACGATCCAGACAAGCTCATCTATCTCACCCAAACAACACTGAGCATGGACGACGCATCGATCATCATTCGGGCGCTCAAGGAAGCCTTTCCTGCGATCCATGAGCCACCAAGCGATGATATTTGCTATGCCACAACCAATAGGCAACTCGCCGTGCGTCAACTTGCAAAGCAGTGCCAACTGGTCATTGTCGTCGGATCCGCGAATAGTTCGAACTCACAGCGGCTTCGAGAACTCGCTGAAGCAACGGGCACCCGAGCAGTACTCGTTGATGATCATTCAGAACTCGTTCCGGAATTGCTTGCCGGTGTAGAAAACGTATTGGTAACCGCGGGCGCAAGCGCCCCGGAAGATCTTGTTCAGGGACTCTTACTGCATCTCATCGACCTCGGTGGTGGCGATATTGAGGTGGAGCAACATGATGTATTTCACGAGGCAGTCGAGTTTGGTCTACCTGGAACCCTCAAGAAGTTCATGCGGTCTCGCGGAATCAATCCCGATGGCCGCCGAATTGCGATGGACAACATCTCTGCCACAACTCGATTCCTTACAAAGCAAAATATTCACCACAGCGTGGTTGATGTCACAATTGGTGCAAGCTCATGAATGGTTTCTTCGAACATACGCCAGATTCACTTCGCGCTTGGTGCGTCGATCACGGCATGCCGGCGTTTGCCGCGAAACAGGTCTTTGACTGGGTGTACGCAAAGCAGGTCATCGACCCCGCTTTGATGACGAATCTCTCTGAGAATCACCGTGCGCTACTGGCCGAGGCGTTGACGATTGATCAAGGGCGTCTCCTTGCTGACCAACACGCCACAGACGGCACCCGAAAGCTTCTTGTTGGATGGAAAAATCCTTCTGCTGGGCTTCCGATTCTTGATAGCGGCCCATCTACTGAGACGGTGTTGATTCCGGCAAATAATCGCCTGACCGCATGCGTATCAAGTCAAGTGGGATGCCCAGTTGGCTGCGCGTTCTGTGCTTCAGGGCTTGAAGGCCTGGAAGGCAATCTCACGGCAGGACAGATCGTTGAACAAGTGCATCGACTGGGGCGTCTTGGTCTCGGCCGCGTGAGCAATGTCGTCTTTATGGGCATGGGCGAGCCGCTGGCCAACTACGGAGCGGTGACGAAGGCCATCACAACGCTCAATGCATCGTGGGGCCTGGGCATTGGCGCGAGAAAGATCACTGTTTCAACCATCGGCCTTCCTGAGGCCATCAGGCGACTCGCAACGTTCCCGATTCCTGTCACGCTGGCAATTAGCCTGCACGCTCCAGAAGATTCACTCAGACGCACGCTTATCCCATGGGCTGCACATGCCAGTATTACTCAAATTCTTGATGCATGCCGCGAGTACTTCGATGCGACGGGCCGCGAAATAACCTTTGAGTACTTGCTCCTGCGGGGCGTCAACGACCGGCCGCATCACGCCCGAATGCTTGCTGATCTGGCAAGCACCGTCCGGTGCAACATCAACCTCATTCGCTACAACGAGGTGCCTGGTCTTCCCTTTGATCGGCCAACCGACATGGATGTACGCATCTTCCAAGAAGCACTTCGAGATCGTCGTATCAACGCTCACATTCGAGCAAGTCGTGGCCGAGATATCTCTGCCGCGTGTGGGCAGCTGCGACGTTCGCACGCCAAGGCAGATTAGTCAACCTGACCCTGTCGTGCTCGACGTATTTCGCGGCGGAGGCCGGCTGGGCTAATACGGCGAAGGCGACCATCGAGCGCATACACATGCAAGTGCTCGAGCACTGCTCGCCACTGGCTGTATTCCTCGGGTGGCGCACTCGTCGCTTGCATGATGACCTCGCTGACAAGTTCACGAACCCCGCGCTGTCCGCGGCGTCCACGGATCCGGTATGGCAATACAAACCGCATGGCAGCAAGAACATGTGCCACCCAATCACTACTTCGCAGGTCGACTCGCAGCCTCCAGCGAATACATGTGAACTCAATTCGTGTCAGATACCGCACAGAAATTCGGTCATTTCGACCACGCCGAAGGTTGAGCCGTCGCCTCGTTTGCCGACGATGTTCTGCCCCAATTGACATCGATGCGATGTACACAGCATCTCGTATCAGAAGAGCCTCAGCAAGCGGCAACACTGCTGCCCGCACGAGCGCACGGCCAGTGTCTCCGCGGTCAACTCGATACAAAGAAATGATGCGATCGGCAAATCGCTCAGCCATCTCAAAGCCACCCCACGTCACGCATCGCCTGAGCGCCACGATAAAATCACGATGAGCTTCACGACCAAGATGTGTTTCGAGCAATCCAGGCACATCCTCAAGTGCCCGCTCAGCCAGACGCCGGAAACGACCAGCACGATCGCCACCGGCGAGTTGTCGCTTAGCCAGCATCAATCGATACCGGCGAACGGATCGTCGACCAGGCTCAAGCGCTGGCTCTTGCGGGTTCAGCAGTTCATCAGCATTCAACCAGGCTGCTCGGCCATACTCAAAGGCCTCCTTGAGCCGCGCAGTCCCTGCCTCTTGCACGCCCTGAATCGCTTGATGCATTGCATCGAGTGAGAGCGGAACGGATCCAGATTGCCATGCCAGACCAAGTAGCACAACGTCAGCGAGGCGCTCATTATGAAAGCGGTACCGACACGATCCAGTC
>CAVOCO010000164.1:0-4198 GCA_963694215.1 Phycisphaerae bacterium | reverse complement strand
AGTTGATAAAAACAGCCGCGGCGTTGACTTCTGGTGTCTCCTCGGTGATGTCGGAGGGTTGACCTGGCGGCATTCAGATGCCACTGCGGACCGGCATCATCAGATTGACAAAAATACTGCTCTCAACTACCCTACGTTGCTCGCGTGGGGACCCCCGGAAGGGGTTTCCCTACCACGCAGAGTTAGCCCTCCAGGAGACGTTGTCATGCTTCCAAAACTCAGGACATCCCCGGCTCGCAAGCGCAAGCGACGCAGCCATCACGCCCTGACCAAGATAAACCTGGTCGACTGCCCATCGTGCGGCGCCATAAAGCATCCACATACTGCATGCACTGACTGCGGCTATGTGCGTCCCGGGCTTTCGTTGAAGATCTCGGGTACAGCCTGACTTTATGAGACTTGGTCTAGATGTCATGGGCGGAGATCTTGCGCCTGCTCCTATTCTTGAGGGCGGGCTTGCAGCAGTGTCTTCATTTAACCATGGTGACCGCCTCGTCTTGTTTGGCGATGAAGCCCTCATTACTGAGGGCGTGAAGTCTTCAGGTGTTGATGAACAATTCATCGAGATCATGCCAACCTCAGACGAAATAGGCATGAGCGAACCGCCAGTTGAATCGGCTCGATCAAAGAACAACTCGGCCATTGTTCAACTGGCCAAGATGGCCGGCCCCAAAGCTGGTGATGCCCGATTGGATATGGCCATTTCTGCTGGTAACACTGGCGCCTTTGTGGCGGCGGCTCAAATGCATATGCGTCGGCTTCCGGGCGTTGCTCGGCCGGGAATTGCAGCCGTGATACCCACCTTTGGTGGACCAGTGACGTTCATTGATGTTGGTGCCAACATTGATCCAAAGCCACATCACTTGCATCAGTACGGTGTGATGGGCAGCGTATATGCCCGGCGTGTACTGGGCATTGCAAACCCTCGTGTTGGCCTGATGAACGTGGGCAGTGAAGAGCAGAAGGGCACCGATGACATGAGGCGGGCCCGCGAAGCACTTCGCGATGACCCAACGGTTGAGTTTGTCGGCTACGTCGAAGGCCGAGGCGTCTTTGACGGCCATTGTGATGTCGTTGTGTCAGATGGCGTCACAGGCAATGTGACCATCAAACTCACCGAGGGCCTCAGCAGCGGAATCTTTCGCCGACTGAAGCAAGAACTCGGCCGGGTTGATCCATCGCTCGCCAAGCAATTTGCGCCAATCGTCGAAACGTTGTACACCGAGTATGACTATCACGAATACGGCGGTGCTCCGCTCATGGGCGTCAATGGTGGCTGTTTGATATGCCATGGCTCAAGCGAGGCCCGAACGATTACGAATGCAATTGCATCTGCAAGACGCTTTGTTGATCTAGGCGTCAATGCACGTATTGTCGAAATCCTCGAGACGCACCAGGTCGAAGTCTGATGACGAACCATATTCCCTGCGGTGTTCGAATAGCAGGGGTTGGCTCGGCGGTGCCGGACAAGAGGCTCACCAATGATGACTTGTCCGAGATGATGGACACATCAGACGAGTGGATCCGGCAGCGAACTGGCATTACCGAGCGGCGCGTTGTTGACCCTGAGAAGGGCGAGGGTCAATTTTCTCTCGCGACGGACGCACTCAGGAATGCACTTGATAACGCTGGCATGGTCGGTAGCGACCTTGATCTTATTATTCATGCTTCAGTCACCTCCGAGATGGCATGTCCATCCAATGCATGTCGAATTTCTGCAGCGCTTGACGCGGCTCCGGCAGGGGCTTTCGATGTGCTCGCTGCCTGCTCTGGGTTTGTGTATGCACTTAATATTGCTGACTCACTCATGCGGTCTGGTCGTTTCAAGACGATCGGGGTCATTGGGTGTGATGCGATGAGTACAGCCGTTGATTATGACGATCGTTCAGTGGCGATTCTGTTCGGTGATGCCGCTGGAGCTGTGGTGCTGACCCGTGATGAAGATCCTAATCGTGGGTGTATTCACCAAGTCATGGAAGCAGATGGCCGAACCTGGCCATCGCTGTATATCCCGCGAAAGGACATCGATGTTCCGCCTAACGCATCGCCTTGTGACGCGCGGCTCGGCACGCTTCGGATGGACGGCCGCGAGGTGTACAAGTTTGCAGTTACGAAGTTCCGGAATGTCATCAAGGAATCACTTGATGCCACCGGGCTCACTGTTGACGATGTAGCGCAGTTTGTCTGTCACCAGTCCAATGTTCGCATTATTGAGTCCGCCAAAGAGAAGCTTGGCCTGCCAGACGACAAGGTCTTTATCAACATCGATAAGTTTGGAAATAGTTCCGCTGGATCTGTAGGCCTGTGCTTTGATCAATTGTGGCAAGCAGGCAAAATCAAAGAAGGCGACATCGTCATTTTTGTGGCATTCGGAGGCGGCCTAACATGGTCAAGTAGCGTCTGGAGAGTCTAGTGCTCCCTAGTGCTGTTGAAGCACTTGTTCAGTTCTCGCTATGCCGCGTTCTCCGGACGCCGTTAACACTTGCTGGAGTACAATTTCCTTATGAATACGGTCAATGTGACAACAGTGTGTCCTGGTCAGGGGGCTCAGGCCGTTGGAATGGGTCAAGCCTGGAGCGCTGCGAGTGATGCGGCAAAGGCAATTTTCACCCGCGCTGATGAGACCCTGGGCGATACGCTCGGTGCTCCACTGAGCACGCTGTGCTTTGAAGGCCCTGGTGAGCTACTCAATCGAACCAACGTGAGTCAGCCTGCGATCTACACATGTTCGGTGGCATGTTGGCACGGCTTGTATGGAAGTGATTCATCGCCAGCCGTTGCGGCAGGATTGTCGCTTGGCGAGTACACCGCGTTACACCTTGCAGGATGTTTTTCGTTTGAGGACGGATTGAAACTTGTTGCGCAGCGAGGCAAATTGATGCAAGAGGCAGCCGACGCCTCCAATGGCAGCATGGTGGCAGTGATGGGGGCCACTGAAGACGAAGCTGCGGCGTTCTGCGCCGACCTGACAGCTGATGGGGGCATCTTGGTGCCGGCAAATCTCAACGCGCCTGGACAGATTGTCTTGAGTGGGGACGTTGACCTGTGTGAGCAAGCTGTTGCGGCCTGCGGCGACAAGGGCTGGCGTGCGACGCCGCTTGCGGTCGCCGGTGCCTTTCATAGTGCTCACATGCAGCCCGCAGCTGATCAAATGGCTGCTGTGCTCGCCACAACTGACATATGTGCCCCTTCCGGGATTGTATGGTCGAATGTCACTGCCCAGAAGTATTGCCAAGATGATGTCGATGCGATTCGATCAACACTCGTCTCACAGATCACTAGTCCAGTTCGCTGGTCTGGGCAGATGGCAAATATGATCGAGGCGGGATACGATCAGTGGATTGAAATGGCACCGGGCAAGGTGCTTCGAGGACTTATGCGACGGATCGACCGATCCGCAAAGGTGCAGAACCATGATCAACCTGACTCGTCTGTTTCGGCCTAGTTGTACGCTTGCACTTTTCACCGGCGTTCTGGTGTCCATGATTGGCTGCTCTGATCCACCACCGCCACCGCCGAAGAAGCCCACCACGGCTCCCACGGTGCAAGGTCCGCCCCCGGCGAAACCAATTGATGACTTGATTGCCGAGAACGGCATTGACGATCGCGTTTGGATGGATGAACGACAGGCCCCTCCAACAAATGCGCAGCGGCTCGGTCTGCTGGAGTTCTTTGATGGCTTTGCCACCGGAAACCCAGATCAGTTGAGGCCATTCCTTGGTCCGGTGGAACAAGAAGAGCTTGCCAAGCTTGAGGCTTCTGGTGACTTGGAGCAACTTGCCGCTGACATTGAAGGCATTGAGATTCGCATGGGTGTGACCAATGAGGGGCGTTCTGCAGTCTTGGGCTTGTACGAGTTTGCCGATCGTATCGAGGGGCAGATGTGGGAAATCGAATCGGGACCTGGACAGGATGGAATGGGCAGCGTGCACTATATTTTTGTAGCTGCATATGCGCCGCCCGGGCTGAGCGATTGGCTCGGCAGCGACCCATTTAGCGATTGGTACACGGCAGTGACAGCTGAACAGGCGATGCTGAACAAGGCCGATCTCGGCATGGAGGCAGCGCGGGCGAAGGCTTCGGACGCGAGTGATGACCCCGCAGCGGCGCCAAGCGGTAGCTCGGGTGGTGGCGGTCCAGGCGGTCCTGGTCTGCGCTAGCCATCGTGATGCCCAAGATGCATCTCGTGTACTGAAGA
>CAVOCO010000163.1:0-4253 GCA_963694215.1 Phycisphaerae bacterium | reverse complement strand
AAACAGTTTGCGAGATTGCTGCGGCAGTGACCTCGGGCTCAATGACTGCCACGGCCGTACTCGAAGAACGCCTCGCCCGAATCGCCAAAGTCGACGGACAACTTGGATGCTTCCAAGACACGCGCAAAGACACAGCCCGCACAATGGCCGCAGCTGTTGATGCAAGAATCGCAGCTGGTGAACCAATCGGACCGCTCGCGGGCGTACCGATTGCCTTCAAGGACAACATCATGGTCGCCGGCGAGCCGGCGACCTGTGGCTCACGCATCCTGGAAAACTTTATCAGCCCGTATGACGCCACCGTGACCGAACGCCTTCGCGACGCTGGCGCGGTTCTGCTTGGACGCACCCGCTGCGACGAGTTTGCGATGGGCTCGTCCACTGAGCACTGCGCATTTGGGCCTGTTCGTAACCCGTGGGATCTCGATCGTGTGCCGGGTGGATCATCTGGCGGCAGCGCTGCTGCAGTTGCTGCAGGACTCGTCCCATGTGCACTCGGAAGCGACACGGGCGGGTCCATCAGACAACCCGCAGCGTTCTGCGGCATCACAGGACTCAAGCCAACTGCCGGTCGCATCAGTCGTTGGGGACTCGTGTCCTTTGCGCCGAGCATGGATCAGATAGGCCCGCTTACCCGGAACGCCCAAGACGCGGCCTTGCTGCTTCAGGTCATGGCAGGAGAAGATCCACGCGACGACACATCGGCCTCTGGAACTTCAGTCGGTGGCATCGCGGCCCTGCAAGCACCGCTCAAAGGACTCCGAATTGGCATCCCAACCGAGCACATGTCTGATGACAATGGTCCGGGCGTTAATGCCGCGGTGCAGCACGCTAGCGACGTATTTCGCAGCCTGGGATGCGAGGTCAAGCCAGTCAGTCTCAAGACCACGGACCTAGGAATTGCCTGCTATTACGTGCTCGGACCTGCTGAGGCCTCGAGCAATCTCGCCCGCTTTGATGGCATTCGATACGGACGCCGAGCTGACGACTCGGGCAATGGGCTTGAAGCCTTGTACGCAGCGAGCCGCAGCGAGGGGCTCGGACCCGAAGCCCGCCGCCGCATCATGCTCGGCACCTATGTCTTGAGCGCCGGGTATTACGACGCGTACTACAAGCGAGCGCTTCAGGTGCGGCGGCTCATTCACGATGAATATGTACGCATCTATTCAGAAGTCGATCTGCTTCTCGGGCCAACTGTGCCGTCCGTCGCATTTAAATTTGGATCGCATGCCGATCCAATCTCGATGTACCTTTGCGACAAGTACACCGTGACTGCCAATATCGCGGGCACGTGCGGCATATCAATTCCATGCGGAACGGTCGACACTGATGGTGTTGCGTTGCCAATCGGTGTGCAGCTCCAAGGCCCAGTGCTTGGCGAAGACACGTTGCTCCGCGCTGCGCACCAATTTCAATGTGCCACTGACTTTCATACGGCCCAACCTACTCAGGCATAGATGCCAGACTTGGCTTGCGGCCCCACGCAAGAAGTGCCGCATGGATTGCCTGTTCAATGTGTTTGGCTTGCGTCGCGTCAGCGCCATGCACTGGATATGGACCAATCACGACTTTCATGTCAATCGTGGCCCCTGCTTTCTGCGCGAGAACGGCAATAGGCCACCCTTCGGCCGTTCGAAGATGCAGTATGCCGCGGTCCGGACTGATAATGCTCGCCACGACGACGAAGCTGGTGTCTGGTTTCTTGCCAGCAGACACCGCGGCCCGCTCGATATCGCTCCAGCGAATACCCGAAGCTGGCACCAATGTCAGCGCCGGACCAGAGACTGGCAGCATGGCCCCAGCGAGGATGTGTCTGGCCTGAGCAGCTTGATCTAAGTCGAGAGAATGCTGAACCGGGCTCGCCGGTGGGCCCAGCGGCACTGCGCACCCCCAGATGCCAACCAGGATCATTACACAGAATGTATAGATTGCAACGATCTGCACGGGGCTTTGATCCTCAGTGGCCTGAATGGCCGACATGGAGCGTACCACGCCGAGCGCCTCTTCAGGGGTACACTGAGCACTAGACTCCCTTTCCATGAATACCTCGAACAAGCCCAAATCGACTGGCCGAAGCGAGCAACGACGGCAGGAAATCCGCCGCAACATTCCCAAGCCAACGGCCGATCTCAGGGCTGCCTTGCGGCGGCCTGAGTTTCTTCGCTCTGCATTAATCATCTTTTGCTTTCTGATCTACGCAAGCATCTTGGTGGGATGGGGCCGAGAACAGATCTACGCCTACCCAGGACTCGTCACGCACGAAGCTCGACTCACGCGGCTTGACTACCGAATCGAAAATACGGCGGCCACAACCACACGGCGAAGTGAAGCACGAGCCAATTCGCCGTTCATCTACGTCCCCAATACCGCCTCGCTCGATCGACTGCACTCCTCACTTCTTGGACTTCCAACGGCTGTCGCTGCGACCGAGTCGCTCGCTGGTGTGGCCGATGAACTCAAGCAGGACTTCAATCTCACCGAGGAAAAGCTTGCGAGCATCAAGCCATTCGCCGGGCCCGGTGGGCCAACTGACGCATGGGCCAAGTGGACCGACTCGCTCACCACGCAAGCACTCATCAAAGCACCCATTCTGGACCCTGAAACATTCCAACTCTTCGCTACGCAGGCCGCCATGAATCGTGCACTTGGCCTTGCAGACGGAACCTTTACGCGGCCGCTTCACGGAGAGCCACTGAATGTGACCTCAATGGACAATGGCAACATTCCCCCAAGGCTCAACGAGATTGTGCGCCGCGCCGGGTACCCCGAGTCAGTCGTCTCCATCGTCACCACCCGCATCGCCCGCGACGCCCGGCCCTCACTGCTACTTGACCGTGACCGCACTGATGCCCTCGCCAATGAGGCTGCCAGCGGCATCGAACCTGTCATGATTGAACACACCGCTGGCGAAGTGGTGTATCGCGCTGGCGACACGATTACAGCACCGCAGCACCAAGAAGCCATTCGAGAAGCCTCCGTCTTTGCCGCCACTGCATCGTGGCCAGCTCGGTGGGTTCCGCGTATTGGCATTGGATTGATGCTCGCTGCGTTGTCCATCTTCTTGGCTGGCTTTACCACCATGACGCACAAGCGAATCGCTCGCAACACGCTGCGACTGATTGCCATTTGCCTACTCGTAGGCCTCATGCTAGCCATCACGGTATTGGTCACGGCCGATGTGCCTGCGCTCAAACTCGCTGCATCCCTTGGGCCACTCTTGCTTGCCGCCACAATCCTTCGGCTCTCCTATGACCAGCGACTCGCCATGGCCGTCGCCACCATTCAGGCCGCGATCGTGACGCTAACCTTCAATGAGAGTATTGAATGGTTCATCTTGCTTATGGCCAGCGCGGGCACACTGATTGCGCAGCTCCATGAAGTACGAAGCCGCGCGTGCCTTATCAGAGCTTCGTGTATCGCTGCGGCTGTATCCGCTGGTGGCGCAATCGTGCTGGGAATGATCGAGTACCCCTCGATGATGGATGCCATCATGCAAGTGCTCGGCGACTCCGCTCAAGCCGGCGCCGCGGCGATCTGCGTTGGCTTCCTCGTTCTTGGCATCTTGCCCAGCATTGAACGCGTCTTTCACATCACAACGGGCATGACGCTCGCGGAACTTCGCGACCCCCGCCGCCCGCTGTTGCGAGAGCTCCAACTGCGAGCCCCAGGCACATACGACCACTCCATGCAGGTCGCAAGCATTGCCGAAGCAGCCGCCGAGTCTATTGGAGCGGACGGATTACTTGTCTATGTCGGCGGCCTCTATCACGACATCGGAAAGATGCACAAGCCGCAGTACTTTGTCGAGAACCAGCAAGGCGGCGAGAACCGGCACGACAACCTGAGTCCAGCCATGAGCCTTCTGGTCATCATCGGCCACGTCAAGGATGGCATTGAACTCGCGCGGGAATACCGCGTGCCTCGGACCATCATCCACTTCATCGAATCACACCATGGCACAACGCTTGTCGAGTACTTCTACCGGGTCGCCAAGCAGCGAGCCGAAGAAGCGGGCGACAAGGAATCGGTTCAAGAGGTTGAGTTCAGATATCCCGGTCCACGCCCACAGACCAAAGAAGCAGCCATTCTCATGCTCTCTGACTGCGTCGAGAGCGCCACGCGGGCTATGAACGAACCAACACCAGCCCAAATCGAAGGCCTCGTCGACGAACTCGCCAAAAGGCGTCTGCTCGACGGTCAATTCGATCAATGCCCGCTGACGCTCGCCGAGCTGGGCACGGTCAAAGAAGCCA
>CAVOCO010000162.1:0-4255 GCA_963694215.1 Phycisphaerae bacterium | reverse complement strand
TGTGGAAAATGCTGTGTAAGTTCAACTTGTGCACTCACTTGGGGCTTGCCATCAAGATCAAATGCCACAGTGCGACAACTGCTTGTCCCTGAATCAAGCGCTAATAGAATTGCCATCTGAACATCCTCCGAATCCAATTAAATGACTCGAACATGTGTTGTGAATTAAAATAATAAGTGTAAATTTAGCAAGTTGTTGTCAATACAAACACTATGCGAATCCAACCAAATAAGAACCCATTCCGCAGCGCACAATTTTGTTCTCAGAAGTGCTGAGATCACAACTATTTCCAACTCAACTTCCGTGCTGATTCTCGCAGATTTTGCACAAACGCAGGGAAGACGATGCAGCGAACTGCGCAAAGTTTTTTCAGTTACTTTCAATGTTGTGGGGCAAAGGGATCCGATAAACAGAATAGAGACTGACATCTAGTCACACTATTCCGGGCCAATTTGTTCCTTCTCTTCTCTTCCATCACCTCCAAGCTTCGCGGCTTGGAGGTGATTTTTTAGGGACCCCAGATCCAATAACAGAGCGGCGCGATACAAGGCTGACCGTGATGTACTGCGCCCCCGTCTCACTACCAGCTCCCTACTGAGCAACCACAAACTGCTTCTTCTGTTCATCCGACCAATCACTCCACCGCGCCTGACAGCCAGCGCAGCAGAATCCAACCTTCTGTCCATTCCAATCAGCAGTTGGTGCTCCTTCGCCAACGGGTCTTCCCGTAAATGGACATCCCGCATTCCACATACCAGGTGCTGGCTGAGTTCCAGTCTTGCTGCCAGCCTGGCATCCCATGAACACCAACGCACTCGTAGCAAGTACAGCAAATAATTTCATTACACACTCCTTGTTTGGACTTGTGGGATCACACCCAAGCAACGGCTTGAGTATTCGCTCACACTCAATTTATGGACAAGCAGAATCGACAACCCAACAAGGATTGCCCTCTGGATCTGCAAAGGCGCCGTACCAGAACCCCTTGGCCTGGTTGAAATCGGGCCCATGCTCTATTCGTCCGCCGCAGGCATCAACATGCGCCAACAGCAATGCAACATCTTCCGCTTCAAACTGCAACAGCACGGCATTTGAACAGCCGTCGCCCAGCTCTACGTGTACTTCTTTGGCTACTCCGATTCCGATACGAATTCCAGAATCCGTCTCCAGATTTCCAAAATGCATGCCCTCATCAATCAATTTGGTCACCTTGAATCCAAGCACATCTCGATACCACTCAACCATGAGATGAAAGTCATCAACAAGAATCACTGTTTCACGCGGCTTCAATTTTGGTGTTGTCATCATTCTGCAGCCAAGTGTACGGAGTTACACATTCAACAGGAAGTGCACAAAATCGCCATCCTGCATTTCATACCCCTTGCCCTCTCGGTGCGAAGATTTTTGGGTTCCTTGATGGCATTATTGGATCGCAGCTCGAGAAAATCATCGCAGTGATCGCATTCCGATCAAATAAATCCACGCTAAATATCGATGTGGATGCTTGCGGAAGCTTCTGGCGCTGTTGAATTCTTTGTGGCCGTCCACGCCCATACTTCCTTCTCGGGAGAGGTATAGAACGTAGACAGTCCGAGCACTTTATTCATTGCGGCACCAAGCACTCCAATAACCGGACAATCAATGCCCATTGACTCAAGCATTCCATGTGACTTCAACTCCAGCCTTATCCCAGACCATAGACCCGAATGGGTCGCAGTCGCAAATCGTATTAGCGCGACTCGCGTGGGCACCGTTCGAGCATGAATGTGGCCACCATTCCGATGATAATTACGGCAACAAAGAGCCCGAAGACAATTCGCATTGTGTTCAACGAGTGGCTGTCAAACACGGTCATGAGCACGCCTGGGACCACCTGAAAAACCGCAGCAGAAAGAAGACCTGAAGCATTCACAATGCCTATGGCTACCCCAGCGTTCTCTGGCTCAACGGCATCGCAGGCGACTGGGAAGTTCAGAACAGTCACACTGACGCCCAGACCGAGCAGCAGCAAATTGGCCGAGGCAAACCAGAAAGGCACCCCCTCATTGATGCAAAGAATTCCAAGAACAGCTACCAACGCGACCGCTTGACCACCCAGCATGATGGGCCGGCGAATCCGCCACTTGTCAGCGGCCCACCCAACAAAAGGCGGTGCAATGGTCACCCCAATGAACAACCAAGAATTCAACCACACGGCTTCAGAGTGCGTGTACCCAAATGCTTGCTGAAGCGGCACATCCCACAAACCACCGAACCCAAATAGCATCGCCATGAGTGCCGCGGCAATAACACAGGCCAAACGAACTTGGCGGACAGCGAGCACTTCACGGAAGGATTGTCCCATTGACTTGCTCATTGCTGTAACAGTGGCTACTTCCCCTCGGCTACTTGTCGATCCAATAAAGGCCCAGCACAACAAGGCCACCAAGGTCCCGACGAGCGCAAAGTCCACCATCACGCCGCGCCACGATTGAATGGACAACAACCCATCAACACCGATGTCACCGAATAATGCCCCCGCTCCAAATGCCATGTCAATTAAACCCATCGCCAATGCAAATTGACGAATTGGCAAGCGACGTCGAGAGACGAGGCCCGCACCTGGAAACGCAAAGGCTGCGAATGCGCCCATCAACGAGCGAGCAAGAACGGCGGACCAAAATCCATCGGACCCGGCAAGAAGCCATGCGGAGACCGCAACGCCAAGCGCCATCGGTGGCAACAAGCGCCGCGGACGAAAGCGATCGAGCAGCAAGCCCGCCGGTATCTGCATGAACGCATACACGAAGAGAAATGAAGCCGACACCACCGTGATCTGCACCGTACTCAACGAGAGATCCGTCTGAAGCTCCGACTGCATGGCCCCGATGGAGTTCTGAACTGCCAATTGATACATGACGAAAAATGTCGCAGCGCCCCAAGCAATCCAACTCGCAATCGTGCCTCCATTGGAGTTTGATGTAGTTAACTGGCCCACTTTGCTCATATCGCAAAGTATCCCCGATCACTGATCGGCGTGCACAGGTCTATAGGAACAGCACCGAGCGCCAGTCGACCCCCGCTGCGATGAGTTCGACCGGCGATTCCATGGCATCAACTTGAGTACAGCGGCCAGGCCACAAGTTCCGCTCATGCCAGCAAAGAACAGGCCACAGCCCAAATAGAGACCAGCAAGTATGAGAAACCAGGGCGAGACAAGGGCACCAAGAATGACCGCCACCATCACCAGCTGCCCCACTGTGATCTGAACCTGACACATAATGCTCAGATGAGACGTTAATGGTAGACCCTCGGTTGGCAGCCCCCCACCATCCATGCCCTGAGTCCGCCTGCGAGATGCGCACATCGCTTGCACCGTCGTGAATGAGTTTCTTCGCGGCTATGCCAGATCTGGTACCGCTCTAGAAATACGGAACAGTCCGCCGGCCTACTTCTGCTAAACCAGAAGATGTATAAACCTGCTCAAGCAGCACCAATCTGGCACCTGATAACCGATCGGCTCCAAATTTAACGGGGCGCTCGCACGTCGAGAACTACAACCGAGCCTTCATCAAACCAAAGGCGGAGTGTCTCGAGTGAAATAGTCTGTGTTGACTCTATTGTGTGCTGAGTCGTCACGTTGAGATCCTGCTGAGATCATTCATATCGACCTCACTACTCAGAGGTCAGCTCGCCCTCATTGGTTTCAACAGAAACTGAATTGATTGGAATTTCATTGTCTGCTGCGATCCGGATCATCTCTTTCCAGCCGATCACAACGGCCATGACGATGAGAAAGAACCCGAAGACCTGCTTCAACTTCTGTTGATCGATACGGCCGCGGAACCGGGCCGCCAGCACGGCTCCGCCACCACCCACCAAGATGAAGAGGCCAATCGTATTCCAATCAACCTGCAGATTCAGTTCGTCCAGCACAGCAAGGTACTTCCACAAACCCGCCGCTGATTTGAATACGATGATTACCAAACTTGTAGCAACAGCCCGGTGCATCCCCAAGCCACCAAGCAACACGAGGGCGGGCACAATCAAGAAGCCTCCTCCAACGCCGACCAGCCCGGTCAAAGCACCAACGCCAAGCCCCTCGCCAATGACAAGGGTGTACGAGTGCCCCGCTGACTCGGATGGCTGAGATGCTGCTACGACGCCTCGACCGCGCAACATCAATCCCGCCGCTGCCGCCATCACGATCGCAAAGAGTAAGAGCTGTACCGTTCCCGAAACCCATAACGACACCCACGCGCCCAAATACGTGCCA
>CAVOCO010000161.1:0-4279 GCA_963694215.1 Phycisphaerae bacterium | reverse complement strand
CCCACAAGCCGAATAGTGCCATCACGACCATCGACTGTGTCGCTGACAACCACAACATCATCCTGCAGATCAATGTAATAGCCCGCCTGATCTCTCGGGCAAATACAACTGTGGCATGCCCCTTGCCTCCTGAGAGCCCGTTGTGCCCATGATTGCCTCGGAGCACATTGTCGGGTGTATTGCCCCAAAGCGAACTATCTCAATCACCTGTCAATGCTACGTCCACGTAGTACTGCGACTTGTGGGCATAGAAAATGGTGCTGGCCAGTGCGATCGTGGGTTCTGGCCAATACGAGAGCCCATTCTTTTGGTGACTCCGCGCACACCCCACACCGGGTATCTTTTGCGACGGATGGAACAGACCACAGACATTCAAGTAATCAAATGCGGAGGCTCAGTGCTCCATAGCGATGAAGCCATCACCGCCACCTGCGACTATCTCGCAACGAAGGCAGGAATATTCGACCGAGTCATCGTTGTTGTGTCTGCGCCAGCTGGCGTAACCGATGCGCTGTACCAATCAGTATCGCTCGAAGCATCAACATCTGGAGACGAGATTGCAGAGCACGTCTCCTCCGGCGAACGTGCCATGGCTGCCCGCCTTACTGATCAGCTCCGGGCACTCGGCCTAGACATCACCAATTTGACTGTGCACGATATCGGGCTGCGAGCGAGCGGCCCGCCGCTCGATGCTGATCCCGTTTCACTTGATGTGCCGGCAATACTGCAAGCTTTGGACGCATGCGATGTACTGGTCGTGCCTGGATTTGCTGGGGTTGGAAGCTCAGGCGCTCGGCGTTTGCTTGGACGTGGCGGGTCAGACATCTCCGCCATCTTTATCGCTGCAGAAGTCAACGGCGTGTGCTGCCTGCTGCAGCGCGTCGCCGGCATCTACGAACGAGATCCCGTTTCACAAGATGCGTTGCCACCTCACTTCGCACAAATGCACTGGGACGACCTACTAGAACTCGATGACGAAGTCGTCCAGGCCAAGGCGGTTCGTCTCGCTAAGCAGCGCCAACTACGCTTTCAAGTGACATCGCCCGACTCGAGTCTGGGAACTCTGATCGGCGATCTCCACCCAGTGCTCACGAGCGAACCTACCAGACATGCATCTTCCTGACCTCGATCAAGTCGCTGTAGTTGGCAGTGGACTTGTAGGTGAGCAACTGGTGCGCATGCTACGTGAGCGCGGCGTCAAACCGGCTCTGGCAACGGAGCCAATCGCCTGCACGCTCGCATTTCTTGCAGTACCTGCAGATGCAGCTGCGCCCCTTGCAATCGACTTTGTCAATATGGGCGCGACCGTCATCGATCTCTCTGAGGCATCACGCGGCCGGCAAGATGTGCCGCTCGTCATTCCATCGATCAATGGTCACCTACTCGGCACACGCCCCGCGCTCATTGCCAACCCAAACTGCACCGCCACGATCCTGTCAATCGCCATTGCGCCGCTTCGCGCATTCGGTATCGAATCTGTCCACGTCAGTACATATCAAGCAATCTCTGGCGCCGGCCAGACAGCACTTGCCGAACTCGATACGCACGAGACCTCCGCTACGCCGGTTCTGGGCGAGCCGCTTCAACACAACGTATTTCGACACGAATCGGATGTTGATTGCACAACCGGCCACACAGCGGAAGAACAGAAACTCATACAGGAATCAAGAACATTGCTCGACCTTCCTCACCTGCCCATTGCGGCCACCTGCATGCGTGTCCCCGTACGCATGGCACATCTCGAGTCCATCACGGTTGAGATTTCTCGGCCGAGTACCCGTGATGAAATCGCAGCAATACTTGCTGAAGACTCTTGTATCACTGTCCTTCGAGACGAGTGCCCCACCTCCCGCAAGACTGAAGGACAGGACGACGTCTTGGTGGGCCATATTCGAATGAACAGCAAAACAAGCGTCTCACTCGTTGCCGCTGGCGATCAACTCCGAATTGGCGCTGCCCTAAATGCCATCCGGATCGCGGAATGCCTTCCACACTGATACTATTTCTTTCATGAGCAATCTTGCAGTTACCGTCAATGGACTGACCTTCAAGAATCCATTTGTAATCGGCTCAGGCCCTCCCGGAACCAACGCTAACGTCATCAACAAGGCCTTTGCAGAAGGCTGGGGCGGTGTCATCGCCAAGACGATCAGTCTTGAGGCCGACAAGGTGACTAACGTTGCGCCGCGCTATTCACGAATGCGAGCAGAGGGTTCGAAAGAAGTCTTTGGCTGGGAGAACATTGAACTCATCAGCGACCGTCCGTTCGAAACATGGCTCGATGAGTTCAAAGCAATCAAGGATGCGCACCCTGAAGGCATTCTGATTGCATCAATCATGGAGGAGTACCGACGTGATGCATGGGTCGAAATCGTCGAGCGATGTCAAGAAGTTGGCGTCGATGCCTTCGAACTGAACTTCTCGTGCCCGCACGGTCTGCCCGAACGCAAGATGGGCATGGCCATGGGCGAGAACGCAGAGATCGTTGCCGAAGTCAGCGGCTGGGCCATGGAGTCGGCCACCGTCCCAGTATGGGCAAAGATGACTCCCAACGTGACGAGCATTGCCGACCCAGGACGGGCCGCGTTAGGAGCTGGCTGCAACGGCCTAGCTGCAATCAACACTATTCTGAGTGTCATGGGCGTAGACCTCAAGACGCTCCGGCCCATGCCAACGGTCGAGGGCTATTCGGTGCCCGGTGGCTATTCATGTAAGGCGGTACGGCCCATCGCCCTTCGCATGGTTATGGAACTTTCCAGAATGCAGACAGCAGAGTATCCCGAGGCCACTATCAGCGGTATCGGCGGCATCGAAACGGGCGAAGACGCTGCACAGTTCATTCTTCTTGGCGCGCACACCGTACAGGTGTGCACTGGTGTGATGATTCATGGCTACGGCATGGTGCAGAACATGTGCGAGCAATTGTCTGCATTCATGGACGAACATAGCTTCACTTCAATTGATGAGTTCCGGGGCGCAAGCCTGCCCTACATCACCACACACGCCGATCTCGTCCGCCGCCAAGCCGAAGCCAAAGCTGCGGCCAAGGCACGCCGCAAAGGCATGATTGAAAAGGACACCGAGTGGGAAGGCGACACGTTCGTCGAGCAGTCGAACCGGCTGGTATCGAATGACTAGGACGGCTTCGCCGCCATGTAACCCAACTGACAACTCTCATGCTGACAGCTGTCAGTGCGTGAGTTGGCGGGCGATGTAGTGACCACCGCCACCATTTCCGACGTACCGGCCATTGCGGGCGACAATTTCACCGCGGCGGAGCACGACCGCGGGGCGTCCCTTGCGGGGCATTCCCTCGTAGCCGCTGTAGTCGGCTTGGCTCTCGCTTTCGTCATGGGTGAATACACCCTCGTACGTGGGGTCGTAGATCACCAGATCGGCATCACTCCCGGCTGCAATCTCACCTTTTTGGGGGTACATGCCGAAGATCTTGGCAGCATTGGTGCTGCAGACGGCGACCATGTTTTGCAAGGTGATCCGATCTTGGCATACGCCATGCGTATGCACTAAATCGACGCGTTCCTGAACGCCGGGGATGCCATTTGGAATGAGCGTAAACGCATCGCGCCCCATATCTTTTTGCCCGTGGAAGTTGAACGGCGCATGGTCTGTGCCAATCGTGAGCATCTGGCCACAGGCAATCGCCTTCCAGAGATGCTCGTGCTCCTGGGCATCTCGAAGTGGCGGTGACATGACGTACTTCGCGCCTTCAAAGTCTGGCCGCTGGGCGTAAGTCTTGTCGAGCACCAAATGCGGCGCAACTGCTTCGATAAATACGTTGACGCCGCGATCTCTAGCGGCAGTAGCCTGCTTGACCGCCGCGTGACACGACGTATGCACGATATACACATGCGCCCCGGTGAGCTCAGCAAAGGTGCAGAGATGACTAACACCATCGGCCTCAATGCAGCGTGGCCGGGATGGCTCATGCCACTCGGGCCCGGTCTTCCCCTCAGCAAGAAGTTGCTTCTGCATTGCGTCCACAAACTCTGCATTCTCGCAGTGTGCGGTGATGATGACGCCGAGATCCTTGGCAATCTGCATGAGTTCAAATAAATGCTCATCTGGGATGTCGAGCGCGCCTTTGTATGCAAGGAACACCTTGAATGATGCGACACCTTCGTTGGCCACCAGGTCGCGTATCTGTTGCTTGGCCACATCATCGAATCGAACGACCGACATGTGAAAGCTAAAGTCACAGCAGGCCCCTGCTTCTGCCAGTCCCTTCCACTCTTCAAAGGCCGCCTTTGGTTCATCATTG
>CAVOCO010000160.1:0-4293 GCA_963694215.1 Phycisphaerae bacterium | reverse complement strand
CATTATTGGCGCAGCTGTTCAAATCTCTCAGTGCACATTTGACGGTATGGGTATTGCTGGAGCCGATGGTGACGAAGAGTCCGGCGCTGCAGTTGCCGCGGCGTGGGCCCATGTGCAGTTGGAGCAGTGCAGATTTGATGATTGCCGGGCGACGACAGCAGGGGCGCTGTATGCCGCTCTGGCCAGTGTGGAGATGACCTACTGTGTGTTTGAGAACTGTCAAAGCGATACCGATGGGGGCGCAGTCAAATTTGAATCCGCCGATGGTGATATTGTGGCATGTTCCTTTCTCTCGAACGCGGCCTATTCTGAGGGCGGGGCGATTGCGTTGAATCAGGCTTCGCCGGCCATCACACGATGCTTATTTGAAGACAACACCGCGGCGTGGGGCGGCGCTGTGTATAGCGAGGGATCGGAGTCCATTGCATCAGACCCTGTCGTGACAGATTGTCAGTTTCATGGTTTGTCAGCGGGGGAGTATGGCGACCTGTGGTATGCCAGCTCGTATAGCAATCCGTGGTGGACCGGGAGTGTTGGCTGCGGCGGTGACGATCTCATCTACGGATTTACAGTCAGCCGCTGGCTGAATAGTATGATGGAGTATTGCCCAGTATGCCCAGGCGATGTCAATGGTGACAAGACAGTTGATGTTGCCGACTTGCTTGATGTGCTGAGCCACTGGGGCACTGCCGACCCGATCTCAGATCTTAGTGAAGATGGCACCGTCGACGCCGATGACCTGATTTGGTTGTTCTTCCTCTACGGCAACTGCATTGAGATTGTTTGAGTGGCGTAGGGTCCCGAGGCGGGGCCCGGCCCATTTGAGGCTGCGCTAAAACAACCTTCGGTGCGCTTCGCGGTAGCGTGTAAGTGTGTTGGCCAGGACATCGTCTGGCAGCTGTGGGCCCGGAGGCGTCTTGTCCCAGAGTCCGCTGCTGACGAGGCCTTCGAGATGGTTACGCACGTACTGCTTGTCGAATGAATCTTGGTCGCGGCCTACCTCATAGTCTTCGGCTGGCCAGAATCGACTAGAGTCGGGCGTGAGCACTTCGTCGATCAGCATGATCTCGTCCGTCTCGTTGCCATCGGCATCAAGCGCGTATCCGAATTCGAATTTGGTATCGGCCAGAATGATTCCGCGTTCGAGGGCGTATTCGGCAGCGCGGCGGTAGATTTCAACAGACACGTCGCGGAGGCGATTCATCACATCTCGGCCAGCAACTCCGCAGGCGGTCTCAAAGTCGATGTTCTCGTCGTGGCCTTTTTCAGCCTTGGTAGCTGGTGTAAAAATAGGCTCGGGCAACTTGCCGCAGTGTCGCTGGTCGGTGGGCAGGGCGATGCCGCAGACGGTGCCTTCTGCGAGGTATTCCTTCCACCCAGATCCGGTGATGTACCCACGCACGACAAACTCGATTGGAATCACTCGCGCTGCGCGGCCAAGCATCATGCGGCCTTCAATCTGTGGGTAGTGCGATTCGTTGAGCCCGGCGACATCGCTCGGCTCGGTCGAGATCAAGTGGTCGCCAATCATGTTCCAACTGCGAATTTTGTCAAACCACTTCGTGCTGATGGCGGTCAGTTCGCGGCCTTTGCCTGGAACAGGGGATGGCATGACGACGTCAAAGGCGCTCACGCGGTCCGTGGCCACGATCAGTACGCCGGGGGCATGTCCTTCACGCGCGGGGACGTCATAGATATCTCGGACCTTGCCTTGTCGTCTGTCTTCCAGGGGCAGGTCTGTGGACCAGATAGGGGGGGTTGTAGCGGTACTCATGGCTTTGTTCTCCTGTACATGGGGAGTGTAGCAATTGGGCAACGCCCAAAGAATTGGCTCCGGTTTGGGCGTACTATGCCCGGTTCACACATGCTCCGATTTTTTTCCTACGACTCGACTGGCGAGGTCGACTTCGCCCCACTCCGCAACGTCGTTCTTCACGAGAAGGACGAGGTGGTGGTCGGGGGCCGTGTGACCCACAAGGATGACCTCATCGTGTGCGAACGTGAGAGCCGCGGAGCTACCGGGCTTGGCCTACTTTATGACGTGGGTGAGCCTGGCGATCTTGGCCTTCGGACGTGTTTGCTCGAGCAGCGTTCCAAGCCCTATGTGCTTGCCGTTGAGCTCGCTCGCCACCGCATTGCCATGTTTGTGCAGAAGGCCGAAGAGTGGATGATGATTGACCTCGATGAGTCGCATCCTGCGATGCAGATGTGGGATGAGGCGCGGCGTCTGTTCACAAGGGCAATGGTGACCAACGATACGCTTGCGGCCGATCGAGCTGGTCGCACCTCGCTTGCGCTGGCAGTCAAAGCTTCTGAGCGGCTGGCAATGGCGCATGCCGAAATATTGCTCAAACGCCGCTTTCGCAAACGAGCAGCACCATCGACTGCTATCGGCGTGCGATTAGATCCACGCCTCTGTGGCGACACGCTTCGCGAACTGGCGCACAAGCACTTCAGGCTGATGGCGCTCCCATTGCGGTGGGACCGGCTCTGCCCGGCTCGGGGTGAGTACTCCTGGGATGATGCCGATGACTGGATTGCTTGGGCTGAGGATCACGGACTTCGTGTGCTTGCTGGGCCGCTGATTGATCTTGGCCGCAATGGTTTGCCAGATTGGGTTGCGGCGAAGGCGACGACATATCCCCACCTGCGAGATCTGGCGTACGAGCACGTCGAAGCGGTCGTCAATCGCTACGGCGATCATGTGGGCATGTGGTCGATTGGCACGGGAATTAACACAAATACAACGATGGATCTTCGCGCGAAGGACATGATCGATCTTGTTCGTACGCTCGCGCTTCGTATTCGTGAGGGGCATCGTGGGCGGCGTGTCATCGTTGAGATTGAACAGCCGTGGAGCGAGTACATGTTCACGCGGCCCGAGGCTATTGGCCCAGCAACCTTCGTCGAGCAGATTGGCCAGTCTGGTGTGCGGCTCGATGCCATTGGATTGCGACTTCAAATGGGAGACGGAGCTGATGGTCGTGTCATGCGAGACCTTATGGAACTCAGTCGCCTCATTGATCGCTACTTCCAGCTGGATCCCAAGATCATCGTGACAGACCTTGGCGTACCGGATCGCCCCGTGAGCGTCGATGGTGGTCGGTGGAGAGGTCCGTGGAGCGAAGAACTGCAGGCACGCTGGGCAGTTCGGGCTGTGCCGATGCTGCTCTCCAAGCCGCACATTGAGTCGGTTGTGTGGACGGACTTGTTTGACCATGCCGAAACTACGCCGCCACATGCCGGCCTGATCAACGAGAATGGCGCGGCCAAGAACGTATTCAAGCGTTTGATTTCATTGCGAAAACAGCTCTCCAAGCCATTTGGGTCGGCCCCGACGCCGCCAGCAGTCTAAAGTCAGGTGCGGTTGCGGCGACACATTCATTGGGCCTCGGCACTGGGCATCCTGCTCGTGGCGACGCTTGCTGCGGTGGCTGAACTGTCTCAAGGTTGGGACGACCGACCTCCGCCATGCCGTGGTGTCGGATCGCTCGCCCGAATCGACCCCGCCTCGGTAGATCCTGATGTGTGGCGATGGGCGTCGGGAGTGGGGCCAGTGTTAGCTGGCCGCATTGCCGCCGCGGCACATGAGCATCCGTTTCGGTCCTGGGACGATCTGCGTAGCGTGCGCGGTATTGGGCCTGTTGCCGCGAGTCGGTTGCAGCAGCAGATTCGATGGACGCAGCCATGACCGCGCCGTGGTATCAGCTTCTGGACGATTACGAAGAACTGGATGCTATCGCGTCGGCATTTTCGAATGGCGTTACGCATGTGGCAGGTCGTTGTGGTTCATCAACGAGCGTGCTCGTCGGGGCGCTCGATCGACATCAACAGTCACCGCGTCTGGTGGTGACGGCGCATCTCGATCAGGCCGACGAAATGATCGAAGAACTACAGGCTCAAGGTGTCAGTGTGCTGAGATTTCCTGCACTAGAGACACTGCCCGGCGAAACAAGTGTGCGATCAGACTTGCTTGCCGAACGTCTGCGTGTTGTGCAGGTAATCAGCGAGAAGCACCCTCCGCTGGTCGTAGCGCCGATTGCCGCATTGATGCAGCCCGTCCCATTGCCCGCTGAACTCAGCGGCATGCTGCGGACCATTCGCCCGGGTGATCAGCTCGACCGCGACGGCCTGATTGCATGGATGGATCAGGCATCTTGGGTTCGGGCCGCGACGGTCGAGCGGCCTTGCGAATACGCAGTTCGCGGCGACGTCTTGGATATCTTTCCTGAGGTTGGCGAGCCGGTTCGGGTCGACGTCTTCGGAGATGAGGTGGAGTCGCTTCACTGTATC
>CAVOCO010000159.1:0-4300 GCA_963694215.1 Phycisphaerae bacterium | reverse complement strand
GGTGGCCACATCAAGTCCACTGCAGGGCCGCGAAAGACCAAGGCCCCACTGAAGCTTTCGAGCAATGACATCTGAGGTTGAGGCCACAAACTGCAGCGTTGCCGCGTCATGCCGTGTGCTTGATTTGAAGAGTACGGGCCTGGGACCATGAGCCACCATTCGATCAACCGCCGCGCCATCGGCCGCCAGCACATCCCCCGCGGGCTCAACGACCGACCATTCAATCAGCTTGCCCTGAACAAAGGCGGAATCGCCCCAGAACGCATTTGACCGCAAGAGCGGCCCAACACCCGTTCTGATAGGCCACACCCATTTACTTGCATCCATGACGATGCTGCGGAACTCAATGGTGGGCCGCCCGGCATCATCAAGATCACCTGCAACACAGCGGGTTAACGCGATTCGTCCAGTCGGAAGCGTTCGGCATACCGCCACAATGTGGGTGGCCAAACGTTCTGCTCGACCACCTGCTGGCTGGCCGATGTCTATGTCGCCCAGTGTGGCCGACTCTGCATCGGTCACGCCCGGCGAAGCGGCGAGTTGCCCGTACCCACGAGCAGAACCCATCAGATGCGTATCTGCCCTCATGGATGCTTGTCAGCTGGCGGCAGGTCACCGGGCCCAGGGAGCGGCGGAGACGGGGCTTTTACGCTGACCGGCGCTGCATCGAGTGGACTTGCAGATGCCGCTGGCATCTCAGTACTGGGCATCGCCCTTTGATTGCCGGAGTCACCAAAACTCACAACCATGGCGAGTCCGATCACAGTAAGTCCCACTATGACAACCACAATCCAGAACACAATCCACCGACGCCGAAACTGCGTTGCCGCGGCTTGATCAAGTCGCTGGGCCTCTTCGCGGCGACGGGCTGCCATGACTTCTTCTTGCCGCTGCGAAGCCACTTCCATCTGTCGCCCGACGTGCTTCATGCAGTACTGCACTGCGTCAATCAGACCAGCCGCTTCATGCTGGGTATTGGGCACCTGTTGGCCGAGCGCATCGAGCCGAGTACGCACAGCCGCAGTGGCAAACATTCGCATCCGCCCGCCGTACCGCACCAAGTTTGGCAATTGTGACTCGACAAAGCCACGCGCCCCGCCATACTCACGCACAAGGCCGAGATGCTCATCGCACTTGGTCAAGGCGACCGCAATGGGAATATTTGCGCCGTCAGGTGACTCCCGAATACGGTGAACCGCTTGCACCATGCCGTAATCATCATCCACAACTTCCTGTACATCCCCCAGCTGCACGTTGCCTGGATCGATCAGCAGAATGACAGCCGCCGCGTGATCGACATGTTCGAGTAATGAATCTGATTGGTCATCGCCCCCACCCTCAACAAAGGCACGCCGGAACACTTCGCCCGGATAGTCAAGCAGCACCATCGTTGCGTGCAGCCCCTGCCAACTGACATCGACACCACTCGAGAGCGATCCAGCGGTAGCCGCTGGCCAGAGACCTGCCTTCAAGCAATCGACCATGTCCATGCACGTCTCGTGCAATGAGCCGTCGAGGGCTCGCATATGCAGGCCATCATTTCCACGCCATGCCTGTTCATAGAGCCGAGATAGAAAGACCGTCTTGCCAGCCTTCCGACGACCAAGCATGAGAATTCGATCTCGCTTGGGCCACGTTTTAGATGCAAGAGTCAAGGCCATTGTCCGCTCAGACTACTCGCTTCGATGATGCGAGGCGGTGTAATTTGGGGCTTCCTTCGTGATCTGAATGTCGTGAGCATGCGACTCAACTAAGGATGCATTGCTCACGCGGACAAATTGCGCCCGCTCTTGCAAGGCGCTCACCGACTGGCACCCGCAGTAGCCCATAGCGGCTCGGAGTCCACCAATCATCTGGTGCACAAAGTCGCCAAGATTTCCGCGATACGGAACTCGACCTTCAACACCTTCAGGAACGAACTTGGTTCGCTCGGTGTCTGCTTGCCCATATCGATCAGCCGACCCCTGCCCCATTGCGCCGATACTCCCCATGCCGCGATACGTCTTGTACCGACGACCTCCGTGGAGCACGAGTTCACCCGGGCTTTCTTCAAGGCCAGCAAGCAGCGAACCAAGCATGACCGAGCTTGCGCCAAAGCCGATGGCCTTGGGCACATCTCCACTCTGACGAATGCCGCCATCTGCGATCACTGGCACACCCTTGGGATGACAGGCAAGGCAGGCGTTTGCCACGGCAGTGAGCTGGGGAACGCCGACACCGCTCACAATGCGAGTTGTGCAAATAGACCCCGGACCGATACCAACCTTGACAGCGTCAACGCCTGCAGCGATGAGATCATCAGCAGCTTTCGTCGTAGCAATATTGCCCGCAATGACATCAATATCAAAGGCGTCTTTGATCGCCCGGACAGACTCGAGCACATTCTCTGAGTGGCCGTGCGCGGTATCGACAACAAGCACATCAACGTCGGCATCAATGAGTGCCTGTACCCGATCCATTTGATGTACACCAACTGCGGCGCCGACACGAAGTCGGCCCCGTGAATCGCGACACGCATGGGGGTGGCGGCGTACGTTATCAATGTCGCGCATTGTGATGAGGCCGGCCAGGCAATCATCTTCACCAAGCAGGATCAGTTTCTCAACACGACCTCTGCTCATGAGTGTTTCGGCTTCTGCGAGCGAAATTCCTGCTGGAGCAACCACGAGACGAGAACGCGGCGTCATGACATCAGCAACTCGATCTCGTGGGGACTCGACAAAGTTAATATCACGCCGGGTCAAGATGCCAGCCACACGTCCGTGCCCGTCGCCATTCTCTGTAACTGGGAAGCCCGATACTTGCTGTGATGCCATCAAGTCAATGGCGCGCTGAACGGTGTCATCGGGGTTCAATGTGATTGGATCGGCGATGATGCCGTTCTGGCTCCGTTTGACCTTCAAGACTTCGGCAGCCTGATCGCTCGGAGTAAGATTCTTGTGGATGAACCCAATGCCGCCTTCTTGAGACAGCGCAATCGCAAGTGCGGACTCGGTCACGGTGTCCATCGGCGCCGAGATAAGCGGCAATTCGAGGCGAATCCGGCGGGTCAATTGTGTCGAGACATCGGCCATGTCGGGCGTCAAATCGCTCCGCTGCGGCACTAGCAATACGTCATCGAAGGTAATACCTTCGGGAATCAAGATACGCTCCATCTCGGGATGATCCGGTCCACAGGGAAGCCTGTCAAGGTGCAAGCCTCTTCAACCCCTCTAATCGAAAGTCCTGTGGTACGATCACCGTTTGCATATACGCCCACAAAGGGCCCTGTGAGCGGTTCTTCTGAACCCTCAATTAGGAGAAATGTTCGTGTCCAGACCGGATGACCATGCCCGCCTCGTTCACCATGTAAGTGGCACCACGCCCGGCACCGGGCTGACCCTCTTTCGTAAGTACCTGAAGTCATGCATCAAGTATGCGGCATCGGACTTGCACATCAAGGCAGACGGCCCCCCTCGTATTCGTGTTCGCGGCGAACTCCGCCCGCTCGATGCTGCCCACGTCACCCATGACGAATCGCATCAGATCGCAATGGACGTGCTCGACAAATTTCAATACGAAATATTTTCCACGCATGGCCAGATGGATATTGCGTACGAATACGATGACACCCACCGCTTTCGCGTCAACATCTTTATGAGCCGAGGCAAGGTCTCCTATGCCTGTCGTCTGATTACAGCGGAGATCAAGCGATTTGATGACCTACATGTCCCCGAGATTCTTGGCGAAATTTCGCTCGCAGCCAACGGACTGATCTTGTTCGCCGGCGTCACCGGCAGCGGAAAGAGCACCTCAATCGCAGCGATGCTGCAGCACGTGAATGAACGAAAGCGATGCCACATCGTCACGATTGAGGACCCCATTGAATACATTTTTACGGAATCCAAAGCCACGATCAACCAGCGTGAAGTTGGCATCGATTGCCTCAGCTTCAACGAGGCACTCCGAGCGCTCGTTCGTGAGGATCCGGATGTTGTACTCGTGGGCGAAATGCGAGACAAGGAAACATTCGAAGCAGCCATCCGTGCTGCCGAGACAGGCCATGTGGTCTTTGGGACCATTCACGCCTCTTCAGCTTGGCAGACCTTTGGTCGAATTTACGATCTCTTTGATGAAGGCGAAGTGCCTCAGATTCGTAAGTTGCTTGCATTCAATATCCGCGCGATCATCTACCAAAAGTTACTCAAAACCCTTCATCCAGATACCACACCGCGAATCCCGGCATTGGAAATTCTCCTCGGAACTCCCGCCGTACAGAAGTACATCCTAGAGGGCCGAGAAGGCGAACTGCTCGACCTCA
>CAVOCO010000158.1:0-4302 GCA_963694215.1 Phycisphaerae bacterium | reverse complement strand
TTGCGGTGCAGTCGCGAATGATGCACTGTTCAATGGTGGGGGAACTTTTAAGAATGTAGAGACCGGCACCAACTGCGACACCTTCGTGAATTGTTCCGGCGCCACTGCCGGTGATGGTAAACCCACGCAGCACTGCAGCTTCGGTTTCTCCGCTGAAGATGGCAACGGCAGATGGAGCAGTGCCACCATCAATCGTTGTGAATTCGGCCCCTGCAGTACTTTGGACTGTAATGTCCTTGCCGCGAAAATTGATCCAGCCAGTCCATGTCCCTGGGCCGACTTCAACGGTATCCCCTGGGACAGCGGCATTGATCCCCTGTTGAATCGTGGGTTGATCGCCGGGGACTGAGATTGTCGCCGACCATGCTGTTCCGGCAGCGGTTAGAAGGCTCAAGGTGACCAATGTGATTCTCATTGCCGATGCTCCAAATTCCGCCCCGGACCGGGTATTCACAGTATGCCCGATTCCTCGGGTTGGTGCGAGGGGTAATCACCCATCCGATGGCATCTCAATAGACCCAATTCGCTCAAGAGCGGGGCTCGCGTGAATCAAAGCCCAGAAGGACCCTCAACATATCCAATTATCACACGCCGAGTTGAAGTCGTTTCAGGTGCGAAGAGCCATCAACGCCCGTGGAGTACTGAACGCAGTTGAGGCTGACGAGACGACGCCCGCTTCGAGCTCGAAGCGGGCGTCGTCGTCAAACGTATGGGACCATCCTGCGGGGCGTCGATCAGCGACGCCGCCGACCTCCGACGAGGCCTGCGAATGCGAATACGGCAAAGCCTCCCACGCCGGGCACTGCCAGAACCTCGACGTTCATCGCCGTGGAACCGAGCAATGTGCCCCCATCCATGGGATCATCGTTAAAGACACTGATGCTGAAGTTGTAGACCCCAGCCTCGTCATAGTTGTAGTTCATGCCATCCCAGAGTCCGGCATACGGTGCGCCGTACGTCTCTTCCGAACTCATCTGCATAAAGTCGTACGCGACGGTCCAGACATCCTGCCCGGCGAAGTCGGTACCAGCGTTGGGACCGATCGGCGCGGGAAAGTAGGTAGTTCCCCAGTTGCCGCCGCTCGGACCATCGACGCGGAGGGCCATGTAGAGAGAGCCATCCATGGGCATCGCGCCATCGACCGTGACGCTCCACTTGAAGCCCCAGCGACCGGATCCGGGAAGGTTCCCCGACTGATCTGCACCCGCGTAGGCGTAGAAGGTGTCCACGCCGTTGTTAGTGACCGGCCCGTTGGAGGAGCTGTAGTACTGCTGGGCGCTGAGCCCCATGGTGAGCCAACTGTCGGATCCGCTGGACCCGATGTTGTAGTTGTTGTACACAAAGTTTGTGTTGGAGTTGCCGGTGCCGGCATTGAAGTCGATCTCAGTTCCTGCGTAGCTCAGGGTGCCGAACTCGGGTGCGAGTCCCGCAAACACTGGCGTCGACACAGCGATCGCAATCACTGCCGTCATGAGTCTAATATGCATGTCTACTCTCTCCTCTTTCTCTGTCTCTTGAAATATGAACGCGATTTCCCCAGAACCCCATCAGTCATGTGGAAATGAAACTACTATCGGGTGGCGGTCAATCATCCAAGTTACTTGTGGCTGCTTGGCCTAGTCAACACAATTGTCGCCACAATCTGAGTATTTTGCCAATTGCTGAATACGCTGTTCCGCCGCGCCACAAACAGCCAACAGCCGCCTTGAATCGCCTCTATTGGCCTTGTTTACGAAATGACGACGGCGGTTCGCCTTAGCCCCCGATCGAGGTCACTCCCACTCCTCACAGCCGCGACACGAAGACACCTCTCTGCGGGAAGCCAGCGGCGTAGTCGTTAGTGAATACCGATCCAAGCGCACCACAATAGATCCAATTATCTCAGATCGGTGCTCGGGTGAATCAAGCCCAAAAGACCCTCAATATATTCAATTATCACGCTGAGATTGCATGGAACCGGCTTTGCCGGCTGGTGGAATTGGTGTACGCTCAAGGGCAGGCAAATGACCATTTGCCATACTGCGTGTGTTCCAGGATAAAAAGACATGGCTCTGAAGTGGCCAAGGAGTAGCAGAGTGAAAAATCAGCGGACATCAGGTTCTGTACTCGTATTGTCTTGCCTTGGCCTGATTGGGCTGGCTGCATTCCCCGCTTCTGCTCGGGACAATGCCTTGGTCAACGCCACGGTGCTTGAGAACACGTCTGACACGACGATGATTCAATTCCAGATTGCTGACCCTGTTCGGTCCGGCGTCCGCATCGAAGGCGAGGCTTGGACAGCACTTCGCCTTGGCGGTGAAAGCATCGCCCGCAACGTTGGCGAACCAGCACTTCCGGATGTCCGCCGCAGCGTCCTGATCGGCGACAACGCTGAGGTTGAGGTCAACTTCATTCGCGGCTCCTACCACGATATTCAAGGCGTTAAGATTGTGCCTGATAAGGGCAGAATCAGCCGGTCGATTGACAAAGCGACTGTTCCCTATTCATTCGGCAAAGTCTACAACTCGTCTGGCTTCTGGCCAGTATCCGTAGTGGAGATTGCTGATCCTCACGTCATGCGAAACACGCGTGGCGCGGTGGTGACCATAAACGCCGTGCAGTGGAACCCCGCAACCGAAACGCTTCGGGTTTGGAATGACATCACGGTGTCGGTTGATACAGTTGGAACGAGCACGACCAACGTGCTTGAACTCGCCTCCGTCAACGTGCACAAAGACAATGCCGCGTGGGACGCGATGTACGACGCTCACTATGTCAATTACTCAGCGGATCGCTATGAGGTGATGGACAACACGGGCGACATGTTGATTGTTTGCCATGACCCGTGGGTTTCCCATATCCAACCGCTCGCTGATCACAAGAACAGTATTGGTATCAACACGACCGTGGTAGCTGTGTCGGATATCGGCAACACGCCCGCAGCGATTGGTGCCTACATCGACTCTAAATACGCAAACTCAGACTTGTGCTACGTGCTGCTTGTTGGCGACGCCGAGCACATCTCAGCTGAGACATCAAATGTTGAGAATGGCCTCTCGGACGCGAAGTACTCCAAGATGTCTGCCGATGACTACCCAGACATTTTCGTTGGCCGGTTTAGCGCTCAAACTTCAGATGACGTCGATACGCAGGTCGAACGCACCATTGCCTATGAACAGGACAACTGGACCGCTAGGCCTGACTACATGCGTGCATTTGGTAATAGTTCGACGCAAGGACCTGGCGATGATGATGAAACCGATGATCAACATGTCGGCAATATTCTGAGTCAGCTCGAGGGGCAAGGGTATACCTATACCCAGCTCATCACAGACTCGGGCGGCACCGTGCAGCAGGGTGTTGATCTTGTCAACTCTGGCGTTGGCACCATTGCTCACTGCGGTCATGGCAACACAACGTGCTTCGGCAGTGGGGCGATGCTCTGCAATAGCGATGTCGATGGATTGACCAATGTTGACATGCTCCCGTGGATTATCTCAGTGGCCTGCCTCAACGGCGAGTACAACGCTGGGACATGCTTTGCCGAATCATGGATGCGTGCAACTTCTGGCGGAGCACCGTCTGGTGCAGTTGCTATCTATGCGTCGACGATCAATCAATCCTGGGAACCACCAATGTGCTCGCAAGACGAAACATACGACCTCTTCACAGCCGAAACATACACCACGTTTGGTGTGCTGTGCTACGCGGGCTCTTGTCAGATGATGGATGAGTACGGCAGTGGTGGCATTGATATGTTTGACACATGGACGGTCTTCGCTGACCCCTCCCTCGTGGTCGTCGGGCTTGCAGCCCCACCAACGGGCATGCGTGTCATCGGCAGCGGCTTCGCCGCGGGTGGTCCGCTTGGTGGTCCGTTCACGCCCGATACATGTGAGTTTGTGCTGACCAACCATGAAGCCACAGCGATTAGCTTTGCGGCATCTGATGGTAGCGCATGGGTTGATGTGTCACCCGCGTCAGGCAGTATTCCAGTGGGCGGCGAGGTGATTGTGACGGCAAGCCTCAACGGCAGCGCCAATGCGCTTCCAGCAGGCCTGCATGAGATCATGATCGACTTTACGAATCTTGACAGTAACGATGGTGATGCGTCCAAGGGAATATCAGTCAATGTCGGAACGCCTGTCCCCGTGATTCTATGGGACTTTGATACTGATCCAGGTTGGTCCATGGGAGGCGAATGGGGCTTTGGCCAGCCAACAGGTCAGGGCGGTACCCAGTACGGCAATTCTGATCCTTCTGTTGGCGCTACCGGCAGCAACGTGATGGGTGTCAATCTCAATGGCGATTACGGCCTTACTG
>CAVOCO010000157.1:0-4310 GCA_963694215.1 Phycisphaerae bacterium | reverse complement strand
TCGCCTCCTCGGCGGGCGACGCGACAGTGCAGAGCAGTTGGTCAACGATCTCATCGGCCTGCATGTCACGGCCCCGGCCAACTGGCGATGGCGTCATGCGGTGACGCATGCAGCCATGCAAGACCACGCGGACATCGCCGCAAGACACGGCAACTCGACCAGCGCTCAATGCTGCGACCTGCGCGCAGCGGCGAATGGAAATTGCAGCGCGCGGGCTACAGGGCGAAGCGAGCAAACTTGGCACGTCGCCACCAACTGAGGGATCGCCAGTTCCGATCACCAAGGCGGCAATCCAGTCATTCACATGGGGCGCAAGCACGATACGCTGACTCAGCTGCGTGGCGGACTTCAGGAACCCAGCATCTATACGCTGCTGCGGGACATACAGATCCAACTCAGTCGTGGCACCGATGATGCGTTCAAGCACAGCTGCATCGGGTGGAGGCATGAGAATCTTCATGGTAAATCGATCGATCTGCGCTTCGGGCAAGCGGTGCGTGCCTTCTTGTTCGATCGGGTTCTGCGTGGCGAGCACAATGAACGGGGGCGGAAGCTGATGCGTCGTGCCGGCAACGGTCACCCGACGCTCTTGCATTGCTTCAAGCAAGGATGACTGCGTTCGCGCAGACGCCCGGTTGATTTCATCGGCAAGGACCAGCCCGGAAAAGATCGGCCCAGGACGAAAGACAGTGGCACGCCGACCATCTGCGGACTCAGCCATGACGGTTGTTCCAGTGATGTCTGCTGGCAGCAGATCTGGCGTGAACTGCACACGCCCCATATCCAGTCCGGTCACTGCAGCAATTGTGCGAACAAGAAGTGTCTTGCCTGTGCCCGGCACACCCTCGAGCAACGCGTGCCCATCGGCAAGAAGACAGCACAGCACTTGATCAACGACCCGCGTGTGCCCCATCACGCTCTTGGCGATTTCATCACGCATGGCGTCAAGGCCAGCCTGCACCGTCCGAACCGCATCAAGAACCCCGTCCACCGTGGCGGGATTGGAATCAGGCACTGGACTCAAGTTCACTGGTCGCCCTCCTGATCGCGAAGACGTTTGCGAACTGCGCGAAGATGCGACAGCGTGCTCTGCGGGTCATCCAATTCGCTAACTGTCTTGTCCGCTTGGAGTTCATCGGGTGGCGGCTGCTGCGGTCGTGGCTGCTGGATCGGTTCCGATTGCGAGGCACGCTTCGTGGCGACGTTCGCCTTGACCTGTTTCCACGCGACCGATGCTGAAGAAACACCCGAGCTAGCCATGCCCGCTGCGCGGCGCGACAGAACGCGCCGCCGCTGCGTATCAAGCACAATGCGGCGTACAGCAATGTCGACGAGCAACAAGATTGCAGCGAGGATAGCAAGCGCCCCCCACACTGTTCGCTGTCCCGCAACAGGCTTCAGGCCGGCACGATCAAAGATTCGAACAAGCGCGGGGTCTTCATCCATCGACAAGACGCGTCCCCCACTTCGCTCAGCCACCTGAGCGAGCAGCACATCATTACTACGCACGGCTCGATCTTCGTCTGGCCAGTTCTGAATGACCGCCTCTTGCACCCATCCCTGCATGGCTTCTCCAGACTCTGGATGGACGCCCTGATAGCGCACGCCAACGACCCAACCTCCGCCTGAGACTGGGGCGTTTTCGCCAGCGTCGGCCATTGAGAATTGGCCGTGGTACCGACCTGGCCCGGATTGCTTCAGTGTTACTGGCTCGCTCACGCCGCCCGGCCCCATGACCACGGCCTGCGTCTGCAAGAAGTTCAGAAAGCCCGCGTCCTGGTCAATCGCTTCAATATCAACTACCACTTCACCATCGTCGCCCTCTCGGAGCGTCATGGTCAGGAGCCCATCATCAGCCGGCCGCATCAACCACGAAATGGTGCTCTCCCACAGCGGCACTTCGCCCTCCCAGTTGGCCCATAATCCAGCCCAACGACTTCCCAGATCGCTCGTAAACACGGCTACTCGCCCAAGGCCCTGATGCGCCCACGCCAAGAGTGGGTCGTCGGCCTGCTCAGTTGGAACAATCATGGACGCTCGGGCCAACCCGCCACGCGACTCGGTCAGCACATATCCGCCGATAGGTGGCAAGGCACCAATCGCTTCCATCGCCACTGCTGGAAGTGGCCCGCCGCCGGGCCCAGACCATGTTGGCCCAAAGACGCCTTCCTGAATAAGCGACCGCGACACGACCTGCGCTTCCTGAATGAAGATCCCAGGCAGTTGGCTGGGGTTCTGAACATCATAAAATCTGCCGCCAGTGATTGTGGCGATAGCGTTCATGCGGCGACGATCCATCGCCGTTCCGTGACCGCCCACCATGACGGTACTGACGCTCACTTTGGCACCCACATATCGATCAAGGAGTTCAGGTGGTGGTGGCTGCGGGTCACCATCAGAGATGATGATGACATGCTTCTGGCCAGCCTCGACACTCTCAAGACTACCCAACGCCAAACGCATGGCCGTGCCAAAGGTTGGCATATCGCCATAGCTGAGCGACGCTGCAGCCTGCAACGCTCCACGTTTGTTGCCTGCGACCTGCATCGGATAGGCCCACTCGGTTTGGCCGCCACGATTGGTAAACTCGACGATGCCCACATAATCCAAACTTGAAAGTGCTTCGATGGCCGACTCGGCCACTTTGCGGCCCCAATAATTGCCACGCGGCATTTCGCATGAATGCAGAATGATCGCCAGCGCGCCGCGGCGTGTTTGCCGCTCGGCAGGCGGGTCAAGTCCAACCGGCAAGATCTCTGCAACCTGCGAGCCAATCCAGCCGCCGGCGCCAAAGGATGTCGGGCCACCCGTCATCAACAATCCACCGCCACCTTCTTGAACCCATGTGGCGAGTTCACCATCGACATGGTCAGGCACGCTCCACCGCGGCAGATTCACCAGCACAATTGCGTCCCATGCGGCAAGCGCCGCGGGACCACCTAAAATACGATCAACACCGCCTGCCTCAACACTCATTCCTCGCCGGCGAAGTACTCCGGCGAGCCGCTCAAGACCCTCTTCGCCATCTGAAACCAGCAAGATGCGTCCCTGCCCAGCATTCAATGACACAGCCGACGCTGTGTTGTTGGTCGTCCGCGCATCGAGGGTGCCAGCATCTGGCTCAAAGATGACCTCATACCGCTCCATCGCGCCGCCGGTGGCAGGCGCGCGCAAAGGCACAACAGTCAGGCCAGGTTCGAGTGTCACATCAAGTGTGCTGCCTTGATTCATTGGAACCGGCACGCCGTTGCGAAAGAGTGTCAGTCGACCGCTTGCCGTGGTTTGACTTCGAAGCACGACACGCAGATCGACTGCATCACCCGGTCGAATATCAGCTGGCGCAATCAATCGTTCGACCATGACTTCGCCGCCGCGTTCATACCGAATCGGCAGCACATCAATTGGTATACCAGCATCGGCTGCTCGGCTCGCCGCTTCAAGCAGCGAGCCTGCCGTCTCATTGCCATCGCTCACAAGCAGTATGCGGTGGGCGCCAACATCTGGAAGAAGACCCTTGGCATACTCGACCCCCTCAGCAAGATCACTGGCATCAGTTCGACCTTGAACAGACTCGATGCCGATATGCCCATTGGCATCGGGCATCATGACGACCGATGCATCTCGCGCTGCATGCACCACTGCAAGTCGATCGGTCTCTCCGCGATCAGCCGTCGCCTGCTGCACCCAGTCCACCGCCGCGTCAAGTTCGGACGGGTTGATGGACCGGCTGCGATCAAGCACCACGGCCACGGTCAAATCATTACTGGATCGCAGGATGACTGGCTCAGCGAGGGCCAAAACAAGGGCGGTAATCAACAGACATCGCAGCGCCGGCACAACAATGCCCCGCACCGGACCAAGCGACACCCGCGCCCCACGCGACCACCACACAACCGGCACAAGAAGCGCCAAGACCATCAGCCATCCCGGGTGTTCAAACTGCATTGAAGGCAATGCTACCGCTCAACGTCGCTTGGTGGCGTGTTTGCACTTAGAGAGCACTACGGGGAATCCGCAGTATCCGAGCATTTCCCGTATCAAGCAGGTGTATCTCGTCAGTGCTTTGGTCATAGGTAATGCCCCAGGGCATTCTCAACTGGCCAAGACCACGACCCCACCCGCCCCATGCGCCAAGATGCTCACCGGTGGGCGACGATCGACTGAGCCTGTGACCGCCGAACTCTGTCACAACAATACTCTCATCTGGGAGCGTGGCGATTCCATACGGGTATCGCAGCCATCCGGTACCGAGTTCTGCCACCTGCTCGCCAGTCATTGGATTGATGCCCTGCACCCTGTGATTGCACGAG
>CAVOCO010000156.1:0-4310 GCA_963694215.1 Phycisphaerae bacterium | reverse complement strand
TCGATGAGTTCAACAAGAATGTTGACCATTGGGTAGCCACCAAGGATGCCCGAGACGGCTGCGTTGCGGATACCGACTTCGACTGACGGTATGTACTCGCGGGGAATGTTGCCCTGCGAGACATTGTCGAGGAAGCCGATGCTGTTCTTGAACTTGACGTCCTTAATCTCTTCCGCTTCAGCAGCGGTGCAGGGACGGACGTTGATGATGGCATCGCCGTACTGACCACGACCACCGGTCTGCTTAACGAACTTGCCGCGGACCTTCTCGGCTGATCCGCTGATGGTCTCGCGGTAGGAGACGCGTGGCGTGCCGACATTGACGCCGATCTTCATATCTCGGACAAGCTTGTTCTTGACGATTTCAAGATGCAACTCGCCCATGCCGGAGATGATGGTCTCTCCGGTTTCTTCGTTGTAGTTGGCGTGGAAGGAGGGGTCCTCGCGGTGCAAGGTTCCCAGTGCTTCACCGAGCTTCTTTTTGTCATCAGCTGTTTTTGGCTCGATCGACATCGAGATTACTGGATCTGGGAAGTCCATGCGTTCGAGGATGATCGGGTCGTTGGTGTCACAAAGCGTGTCGCCCGTGACTGAGTTCTTGAGCCCAATGAGCGCGACGATGTGACCTGCATGGGCGACATCGACTGCTTGGCGGTCTTTAGCATGCATCTCATAAATTCGCGAGATGTTCTCTTTGCGACCGTTTCCTGGATTCAGCACTCGCGTGCCCTTTGGAAGCGTGCCTGAGTAGATGCGGGCATAGGTCAGGTCGCCATGCGAGTCTGACACGACTTTGAAGACGAGCGCCGAGAATGGGGCGTCGTCTGTGCTTGGCCGGCTCATTGCCGTATCTTCGTCGCGAGGGTCAGTGCCTTCGACGTCTGGTACCTCGGTTGGGTTTGGCAAGTAGTCGATGGCAGCATTGAGCAATCGCTGGATGCCGATGTTCTTGAGAGCAGCGCCGCACAGTACGGGCACACACTTGTGGTTTATCGTGCCCGTACGGACGGATGCTTGGATTTCATCGGCTGTGATCGATGACTCGTCTTCAATGTACTTCTCGGTCAGATTGTCATCAAGCTCGGCGGCTCGCTCGACGAGCTCATGTCGCCAGAGTCCTGCCATCACAGCCATGTTTTCGGGGATGTCCCGCTGCTCAACGATCTCGCCGAGTTCGCCACTATCGAAGTAGTACGCTTTCATTTCCACGAGGTCAATAAGACCTTCGAGGTCATCGCCAGCGCCGATTGGAATCTGCATGGCAATTGGGTTAGCACCGAGTCGTTCTCGAATGGTGTTGAATGAGAACTCGAAGTCGGCGCCAATTTTGTCCATCTTGTTGATGAAACAGACGCGCGGCACGTTGTAGCGGTCGGCCTGTCGCCAGACGGTTTCGCTTTGTGCTTCGACACCTTCTTTGCCGTCAAACACAGCAATGGCCCCGTCCAGAACTCGCATCGAGCGTTCCACTTCAATCGTAAAGTCAACATGGCCGGGCGTATCGATCAGGTTGATTGTGTACGTCTCGCCGTGGTAATCCCACGGGCATGTCGTTGCAGCCGACTGAATGGTGATGCCACGCTCTTGCTCTTCCTCAAGGAAGTCCATCGTGGCAGTGCCTTCATGCACTTCGCCAATTTTGTAGCTCTTGCCGGTGTAATACAACACCCGCTCAGTGACAGTGGTCTTGCCGGCATCGATGTGAGCGCAGACGCCAATGTTTCGGACGAGTTGGAGGTTGGTGGACATTTGAAAGCTCGCTGGTTTCCTCGGGTGGTGCACCCGTGGCTGCTGTGAGGCTGAAGCCTCGTTCGGGGAACGATTGAACCAATGGACGACATGGGTTCAAGTGGTTTCTAAGAGTGGGCGCCGCCTTTGGTGTTGGGCGGCAATCTTGGGCCCGGCATCGCTGCCGGAGGGGAATCCTTAGCGTGGCCGGGCGTCGTTTTCCTCATCACTTGGCATGTTGTGGGTCAACTCCCGCCGCGTTCCGGACCTGTGTATTGCAAACTCGCCGATCGCAGAGATCAACGGGCAAGTGGGCATGGTATCGACAAACGGGCCTGAATCCAATGCTGAATGGTGCCTTTTCGCCCTTAGCAAGAGCGAATCAATGCGGACCGCTCGATTCGAGCGGAGGCGATGATCGGTTCGATCTCTGAGACAAACCGCCGCCCATCCTCAACGTACCCTGCCGTTGGCTTGAGTTCGGGCATATGGCTCTGAAAGAAGCGATTCAGGCGAATCATGAGCAGTTCGCGGACGTACTTGGCGGCCATCGAGGCCAACGCAACTGGAAGATGATTGGCGTCGGCCTGGGCTGCAAAGCGAATTTCTATCGGGCCGCGTTGAGGCATGGTCAGTCTGTAGCGGCTCTCGGCTTCAGATTCCATCAGCACTTGCCGGTCTGCAGCTGGCCACGCGGCGTGAAGTTCATTGAGGTAATGCGAGCGGCCGCCCTGGCGATCAATGATCAGAAGAAGCTGACGATTGCCTGCCCGGGCCCAGCATGTTTCGGCGAGCGAGACGATGAGTTCCCAGTTTACGACGGCTTTGGAACCAGACCGTTCGACCCGAACATTGAAGTCGTCAGCATCGATAGCGCGGGCAGCAAAGTGTACACACGCAGTTTCCGTTCGATCGAGCGTCCGATTGAGCCGTGAGCGGTCAATACGCAGCGCATCAAGTGTTCGACCAACTGGAAGCGGGGTGGTTGTGCCGTACCACGGTGATGCTGGTGCATCGACACCGAGTTCAGTAAAGAGGGCAGTGTCGTCGAGTTTTTCAAGCCAGCTGCGATCTTGCATAAGCGAAGCAAACGCGAGCACCCCGCGTTCAAGATGCGTCAGTGGATGCGCCTTCTCGCCGGCCCCTTTTAGTTTTTTTGAGTCATCGATGCTGATGCGTCCGCGCGAGTCCCGCCTGGACCGTGTGAGCACAGTTCGGAGCCTGTGCCAGAGGCATGGCGTGTCATCATCAAGTGAGCCGTCAAGCTCAAAGACGGACACGCCACCGCACAGGGGCCCAAGCAGGGGTCCGTATCCAGCTTCGTCAATGCCTGCGTAGAGCATGCGGCGATGGTAGCGGCTGCTGGCCCAACCGCTACTGGTCGACGCGCCGCAATTGGCGCGGTTCAACAGATTCGCGCGGCGAAGTTGCGCCAACTGCAGCGCCATCTCGCCGGCCATCGCTGCCGCCGCACCAGCAGTTGTCCAGTCGCAGGATAGCTTGGCCGCCTCCGAAACTGACATCACGCTGCGGGGCCAGGGTGATGTGGTGGCCCATTGCCTGCAGAGCGGCTGCAGTTGTGGGTGGGGTGTCCGGTTCAAGCGACACGTTGAGGCCGCCGTCTGCACGCCACCTGGGCGCATCGATTGCAGCTTGTGGGTCCCAGCCGCTTGCGACGACTCGGCTGAGCACTTGAAGATGACCTTGCGGCTGCATCGGTCCGCCCATGACGCCAAAGCTCATGTGCGCTGCGCCGTTCTTGGTCGTGAAGGCGGGAATGATGGTGTGATACGGACGCTTTCCGCCGGCAAGATGGTTGGGGTGGGCTGGCTGATTAACAAAGCCTGCGCCACGGTTCTGCATCGCAATCCCCGTGCCCGGAACAACAACCCCGCTACCGAAACCTTCGTAGTTGGATTGGATAAAGGACACCGCCTGTCCCTGCGTATCAGCGCAGCACAGATAGACCGTGCTCGACCACTCTGGTGCTTCGCCGAAGAAGTGCTGCGCCCGGGCCGGATCAACGCGGGCTGCCAGTTCATCAAGGCGAGGCGACGAAATCAAATCAGAGGCGGTGGCCACCATGTGATCTGGGTCTGCAATGTGCGCCTCGGCATCGGCGAAACCGAGTTTCATCGCTTCGATTTGTAGATGCCAGAGTGCCGGGTCTTCGGCGTCAAAAGAGCCGGGGTTGAGTCGGTTCAGGATGCCCGCTGCGACGAGGGCTGCGAGGCCTTGGCCATTTGGTGGAAGTTCATGCAGCACCACATCGCAAAATGGCACGCCGAGTGGTTCGGCTGCAATTGCTTCATGCGCGGCGAGGTCGTCCATGCTCATGGCGCCGCCGTGCGAGGCGGCGTCTTTGGCCATGGCTTCAGCAAGATGTCCTCTGTAGAACGCTTCGCCCGTGGTGCTCGCGATGGCACGGAGTGTTTCAGCGTGGTCAGGCAAGGTCCACCACTGACCGACATCAGGGGTGCGGCCCTCATGCGTGAACGTGTCGCCCCATGCCTGGAAGTCTTGGTATCGCGTGGCGGCGCGGCGCCACGCGGTGGCGCACTGGGGCGAAACTGGAAATCCATT
>CAVOCO010000155.1:0-4314 GCA_963694215.1 Phycisphaerae bacterium | reverse complement strand
CCGCGGATCACCGAGGAGGGCGCCGTTGACCTCACGATCAGCGTCGAACTCTCCGACACTCTCGGCACAGTGAACGTGGGAAATACCACGACTGAGCAATTCGGGCGTAAGCAGGTGACCACGAATGCAATCCTGCTTCACGGTCAAACGATTGTGATCGGAGGACTACTCAAAGAGCAGGAGACCATCACCCGTCAGCGGATCCCACTGCTTGCGGATATTCCGATCATCGGCCAACTGTTTACATTCACCGACGAATCATTGACACGCTCGGAACTTATTGCATTTGTTACGCCTACCGTCGTACATCGACCAACTGATAACTACACCAACTTCAACATCGCAGATCTGGAACGACTTGAATCCGTATCCCGCCCGCTCGCCGAACAACTCAACGATGCCCAGAAGATCATTGATCTCAATGTCCATGAGCGAGTTCGGAATTCGCACGGGTCACGTCTAGGAAGTGGTCCCATCCCGCCTGACCAATCCGACACTCAGACTGAAATCGATGCCTTTCAGCCTGTGTTGATCGAGTTGACACCACATAATGGGGATGAGCAATGACCGCTCATCTGGCCATCAGTATTACCACGTGCTCTCTTCTGGCCTTGGGAACAGGATGCCAAGAATCGAAGTGGCCCAAGCGGACCCAGCTCACTGCTGAAACCGCTAACGCTCTCGCTACAATCGCTGAGCAAAATATAATTGCAAACGAACGTGCTTCAACATCCTTCCAAGGTGAATCATGGGGCATTGGAGCTATCCCCTGGAACTCGACGATCCTACCCCTACTCAGTCCGGGCGGCCAATGGATCGCCACCAGTTCTGGCAACACCCCAAGCAATGCCATGCAAATGGCATTGCCCGGTGCCTCAGTTCCAGACGATGCCAAGATTGAGATTTGGGAAATACTCGCTAGCCGCAGGGGCGTCCGCCTCCAGAATACGATCGATGGATCCATTCTCCTGACTGATTCTGCAGATAATGAAGGCTTCTTGGTGGAATCGCCCCGTGCTGACGGGAGTCGCTGGATCGGCAAGATCGACTGGCAAACTGGCAAGTTGCAGTGGCTTGTGCAGGACGACAATGTGAACACGATGCCCAGCCTCGGCCCACGCGGACGTCTTGCTTGGTGTGTTCGGACGCAACAGGAAATCGAGTTGTCTCTTGCCATCCGATTTCAGGATGAGCGTGAGTTTGTCCTCCCCCCCAATAAGGGAGAATGGCTACTTCCCATGTGGAGCGACCGCAGCAGACGACTCTCTGCCTGGCTGCTTGATGAGGAAGGCGCTCTCTCAATTGTATCGATCGACGGTGAATCACCAGACACGCTCAATTCTTCAATCAAGCAGGTATTGATCATGGCCGGGGCCGGCCGATGGGATGCTCTTCGGGCAACAGCCAACCGCTCAATCGTGCAGGGCTTGCGCCCTTCCCAATTCGAGGAAGTCATCTTCTACCACCCGATCCGCCAATGCAGTGTGATCTGGAGGCCATTGGAGACGAACTCAGATCACATAACTTCCCTCGCTAACGGTTCCATCGATGCCACCCACGATCACGAGGGCAACTTTCTGCTGACCATGCCGGACGGCTTGCACTGGCAGGATTTCTCCGACCCCAGCACCATCGTTCGGGTCAATCATGTGCCGCTCTATGCACGCCGGACCACCGATCCAATGCTGCCATATGTACTGCTTGATACCGGAACCAATGTGGTTCGGCTACGTGGCATGCGAGGGAATTCGCAACACACCCAGGCGAATCAACCAAGGGCAGAAGCAGTCGAACAGTAGCGAGGGATCACTTGACCTCTTCCTGGAGGTATGTCTGAGCTCGATAGAAGTAGCCAACCGGGACGAATACGATCGCGGTGCCGAGCATCAGCCACGTAAAGAACCAGAAGTAGGACGCTCCGGTCATCGTCGTAGCCCCGCCGACATCCCATTGGATATCCGAATCAAACTCACCAGGCCCACGCACGACGTCGACGTTGGTTGATACGTCCGCCGGCGAGGCTGCTGCGTCAATCCTCTCGAGCTCGGCCTGTCGCCGCTGCAACCAAGTTTTTTCAGGGTGCGACCATGACAACCAGCCGCCGCCTTTAACCGGCACCGATGCCTTGGCGTGCTCATCAGGTGTCAGCGATGTCACATCGACCTCAGCCCGGATGTCATACTCGCTTTGCCAGACCATGTCGGGCCCGTCGTTGGTCACGATAAAGGACTTACCACTTTCCAAGAGATAGCGTAGCGGCTGTCCCCATGGATCTTTCAACGTATAAACGAGTTCGCTGCCTTGCTTGGTAGTTGGCAAGCGGTGGTGTGTGTGCCAGTACTCGCCCACGCGATCAATACCGATCCGAATTGCCGCTGCTTCATCATTGACAAAGTCAGTCATCTGCCCTTCGGGCGCAAATCCAAGCTTGATGTCATCTTCGGATCCTAGAATGCCATCAATACCGCCAAGCGACAAGGCAAACTGGCCGTCACCAAGTTCGGAGTATTGGAAGCCCGCCTTTGCCGCTTCAGCTGCCCGGTCCCGGTCAGGGTGTTCGCCCGTCACATGATCCTTGCCAAAGGAAGCGGCAAGTTCCTTCGCAGCACCGTCTGGAGATTCGATCAAGATGACATGGTTGACGACAGCCGTAAACACGTTGCCAAGTGAAACACTCACCAGGAAGATCGCCATGATGATGGACTTCATCCTGCGAGGGGCCTGCGTGTATGAGAATTCAAGACACGTAATAGACACCATCACTTCTGATGCGGTCAAAATGGCGTACGCGGCGATCTGCCAGCCAATGCTCGGGCGTAGCCCTTGATCGATGGACTCCTGAAGCAGGGCCACCATGCCGAAGCCAATGACCATAAGAAAGAGGCCGATTGAGATTTTTCGAATTGCCGTGAGCGTGAACACGCGGTTCACCGCTGGGTAGATGAGGAATGAAAACAGCGGGATCAAGATCAAGATCATGATCGGGTTCACGGCCTGGATTTGCGATGACAGCCATTCGACGCCAAGCCAGTTCCGGTCAAGATCCTGCGCCTGCAACACCCACGATGATCCTGTCTGGTCAAAGAGCGCCCAGAACACGGCCACAAAGATATAAATCACACTGAGCTTCAAGATCGCACTGATGCCTCGCCAGCTAAATGTTTCCCGAAACCACTTCATGCCACCAGGGGGCACGTGAATGAATGATTTGCGTCCCATCCAGAACATGATGGTTGCGACCACCATCAATACACCTGGCACGCCAAAGGCGAGATGTGGCCCATACCACTCTAAGAACCATGGCGTCATCAACGTCGAGAGGAATGCGCCGATATTGATTGAGAAGTAGAACCAACCGAATACCTTCGATAACAAGTGCCCATTAGACGCACCAAATTGATCACCAACATGAGCAGACACACACGGCTTGATGCCGCCTGATCCAATCGATATGAGACCGAGCCCAAGGAACAACATAAGGCCTGGATTCACGCCATCGTTCATTCCCATCAATGCCAGCACACCGTGTCCAAGGCAATACACGATGCTCAGACTGATAATCGTGAGGTACTTCCCCAGCAAAATGTCCGCGAGCAATGCGCCCAAGATTGGCGTGAAGTACACAAAGGTCGTGAACAAGTGGTAATTCTCAATGGCCTTTGGCTCGGCCATCGCCTCGCCAGTCGCCCCGGGCATCATGAAGAGATAACTCGTCATGAACACAACAAGGATGCCCTTCATTCCATAGAAAGAGAATCGCTCAGCGGCTTCGTTCCCAATGATGTAGGGAATGCCTTTGGGCATCTTGGTCGTTACAGCTGGAGACGTGCGGTATTTGTGATCAGCAGCAACAGACCCTGTCATTGTGTCTTGAGACATTCAACCATCCTCTTAGTGGGGAGACGAGTACACGAATCGGAGTCGATTCCGATCTTTCTGAACACCAGGAAATCGAAGCACGCGGTTGTGCATACACACATACACGCCTGCATTGAGCAATTGCACCGCGAGCAGTGATTCGGTCAAGTTCTGCGGCGCATCACTATTACGCATGATCCAAGGCCGCATCGCCCCAGTCAGCACGATTGGCACATCAAGGGGTTGAGGAGCAGATGCTTCGATGGCCTCGCCAGTGAGCGTTAGCCGATCTGTGCCATGGACAATGACCACACCATCGTGGCGACTCGCCTCTTCAATGGCGACTCGAGCGATTTCTTGGTGGTCCTCTGCGTTCATGTCAAGGCTATCTTTATTAAACACCTCTACCCGGTGGAGCTTAACCCCTTCGAGTTCCATACCCTCCAGCATGACATC
>CAVOCO010000154.1:0-4337 GCA_963694215.1 Phycisphaerae bacterium | reverse complement strand
GGACCCGCGGCCTGATGCAGACATAGATGGCGATGGCGATGTCGGGATATTTGATCTGCTCACGCTTCTTGAACGATGGGGCGGGTGTGACCTGTGCGAGGCCGACATTGAGGGGTCTGGCCTCGTCGATGTGGTTGACCTGCAGTTGCTGATTGACTTCTGGCTTGGCCTCTAATCACAAACCAAATCGTTTCAGATTGACAAACTCAATCGAGTTGCCGCAAGAAATGCCCGCCCCCACTGCACTACCATGGCCGCCATGCGTCGCGGTCGTCTTGGTGCCTATCTCCTACTCGCCCTTGTTCTGCTTGGGTTCGCACTGTTCCTGATCTATCCGATCTGGCTCACGGTGGCTGTTGGGTTTGAGAGCAAGGACGGCGGCTTCACGATGCACCACGTACTGACGGTGCTTGATGACCCCGCCACCCGCATTGGCTTATTCAATGCCCTTGGCATCGCCGTCTTCACAACAACGGCAGCATTGCTCATTTCAATTCCACTTGCGCTTGTCTCGGTCAAGTGTGACTTTCCAGGCAAGACGGCCTTCAACGCAGTCATCTTAGTTCCACTCATCTTGCCGCCCTTTGTTGGCGCCATTGGATTGCACCACTTACTTGGTCGCCATGGGGCGATCAGTGAGTTTCTCATTTGGCTTGGTGTTGCCGATCATGGAGTGGACTTCATTGGGCAGGGTGGATTTTGGGCGATCGTACTGATCGAAGCGTTGCACCTTTATCCCATCATTTATCTCAATGCAGCCGCAGCGCTAGCCAACTTAGATCCAGCGCTTGAAGAAGCTGCCGCCGGACTTGGCGCATCGGCATGGCGGCGACTGCGGCAAATCGTACTTCCACTCATTCGACCAGGGCTCTTTGCTGGCGGCACGATTGTCTTCATTTGGTCATTCACTGAACTCGGCACGCCGCTCATGTTTGATTATCAGCAGGTCACACCTGTTCAGATTTTCAACGGCATCAAGGAAATGGAAGGCTCTACGCAGCCCTATGCGCTAACGGCAGTCTTACTTCTTGTCGCGGCGGGCGCCTATTTGATTGGTAAGGTCTTTCTCGGCGGTCGAGCGAGCACGATGTATGCCAAGGCATCCATTCGGTCGGTCCCACGAAAGCTCGGCGTCATTGGAAGTACTGCGGCCATTGCATTATTCGCTGGCGTCACGTTGGCGGCAATGCTCCCGCATATCAGCGTAGTGCTCGCATCACTCTCGGTCGAAGGCGCGTGGTACGACAGCGTCGTACCGACGCAATGGACCACGCACAATTACGACACCGCGCTGTCGCACTCGCTTGCGAGCGATTCGATTCGCAACAGTCTTGCTTACTCATCGATCGCTATTGGGATCGATCTCATTGTTGGCCTCGCCATTGGGTATCTCATAGTGCGAGTCAAGGTGCGTGGGCGCGGACTCGTTGATGCGCTTTCCATGCTGCCACTGGCCGTACCGGGGCTTGTGATGGCCTTTGGCTATGTCGCCATGACACTGCGATGGCCCTTCGGTAAGGGCGACCCACTCGAGGGTGTTATTAGTGTGGTTGGGGCCAATCCAAATCCAATGCTGCTGCTGGTCATTGCCTATGCCGTGCGGCGGTTGCCCTATATCGTCCGGTCGGTTGTTGCCGGACTCGAACAGACCAGCGGCGAGCTTGAAGAAGCTGCGCTCAACCTGGGCGCTTCCCGAGCCCGAGCGATTCGCACAGTGGTTATTCCGTTGATTACGGCCAACCTCATTGCCGGTGGCCTGCTGGCCTTCTCATTCGCCATGCTCGAGGTCAGCGATTCGCTCATCCTGGCTCAGCGTGAATCGGACTATCCAATCACCAAGGCGATCTATGTGCTGTTCGAGCGGCTTGGTGACGGCCCTGGCATCGCAAGTGCCATGGGCGTCTGGGCCATGGCACTGCTCGCCGTGACGCTCGTCGGGGCATCCGTCCTCATGGGCCGAAAAATGGGCGCCATCTTCAGGGTTTAAGGCGGAGCGTCGCCGCCCGGGGGACTGGATCCCTTGGCTGATCGTCTGAACACCTAATCGCTCGCTCTTGCGGCCCTGCCCCACCTATACTGCTCGGTTCTATGCCCTACACCCTGACACCTGCAGCGCCCTGGGATGTTGATGTCGATGACGTCGACTATCTTCAGGATCGACCCGATGCTGGCGATCGGTGGGTCATCAACTTTGGACCGCAGCACCCTGCCACTCACACCACGCTTCGCGTCGTGCTTGAACTCGACGGCGAACGGGTCGTGCGGGCCACGCCGCATATCGGGTACCTCCACAGCGGATTCGAAAAACTTGGCGAGCACCAGACTTGGAACCAGTTTGTATGTGTAGCAAGCCGCATGGATTATGTCGGCCCAATCTGCAACGACATCATTTGGCACAACGCGGTTGAAAAACTGTTCGACGTACATCTCACGCCCCGATGCACTGTTCTGCGGACGATCCTGATGGAACTCGGTCGGATTCAAGGGCATCTGCTCTGTGTTGGAGCCGCCGCACTGGATCTTGGCGCATTTACTGGCTTCCTCTATGGCTTCAACGAACGCGAATTCATCTACGACATCATCGACTTCCTGACCGGGCAGCGATTCCATCCGGATTACACCCGGGTTGGCGGTGTCGCCCATGACATCCCAGATGAAGACATCTTCAAGAAGATGATTCACAACTTTCTTGACGTCCGGCTTCCCAAGGCCATCACCGACATCGAGACGCTACTCAACCGCAACCGCATCTTTATTGACCGGGTCAAGGGCATTGGCATTTTGACAGCCGAAGAGGCAACGAACTGGTCACTGACCGGGCCACTCGCCCGAGCTTCTGGAGTGGCTCGTGATCTTCGCAAAGATGCCCCCAACCTGTGCTATGCCGACAACTGGGACGGCGAAGGCGCAGATGCGGTGACATTTAACGTACCCGTCGCCCAAGACGGTGATTGCCTCTGCCGCTACCTCGTGCGGCTCGAAGAAATGAAGCAGTCTGCTGGCATTATCAAGCAACTGATCGACCGCATTCCAAGCGGCCCCATCAACGCCGATCCGGAAGGCAAGGCCGTCCTGCCACCGAAGGCGGCTGTCCATGGCTCGATTGAGGGCATGATTCAGCACTTTGAACTCTTCATGTCCAACCGTGGCTTTGAAGCGCCGGTGGGCGAGTTGTATTCTGCCATGGAATCCCCCAACGGCGAATATGGTTTCTTTGTAGTCGCAGATGGCGGAAGCACCCCTTGGCGAGTCGGCGTACGAGCGCCATCTTTCCTCAACTACCAGACGTTTGCCCGCATGCTTGAAGGTCACCAACTGGCAGACTTCGTCGCCATCTTGGGCTCAATCAATGTCATTGCAGCCGAACTTGATCGCTAGGAGCACCCCTCACGATGGCCTGGACAGTCAAACCATCTGGCACCATGGAGATCCCTCGCCGTAGCGAACCGTACCTGAGCGATGACATGCTCAGCGGCTATCGCAGCGAGATTCTGCCCAAGTACGAAACGCTTCATGGCGCACTGATGCCAATTCTGCATGATGTACAACGGATCCATGGATGGATCACGCCACAGGCGATGGAAGAGATTGCATCCTTCCTTGAACTTGCGCCATCCCAAGTACTTGATACCGCCACGTTCTACGAGGAATACCACACGCAGCCCGTTGGCGAACATGTCATTGCGATCTGCCAATCAGTGGCCTGCGAAGCGTGTGGTCACCAAGCCATTCTTGATCATGTCAAAAATCGCCTCGGCATTGGACCACACGAAACGACGCAAGACGGCAGGTTCACACTTATGGCGCTTGAGTGCCTCGGATCATGTGACACCGCCCCGTGCGCCCTGGTCAATGACGACCGCCACGATGACCTGACCATCTCTGCGATCGATCACGTTATTGACCGGTTGTCGTCCTAATGGCCAGCAACCGAAAACCTTTAATGCGTTGCCTCGGTGAATTCGCCGGCCACATCATTAAGGGTGTCCGCACGCCAGCAACCGACGAGCGGCAGGAAGTCGCTCGAAAGGTTGAAGAACATACCGAGAATGGTGTCACGCTTCGCCGCACTACTATCGATGAAATTGAGTTGCCCGCCGCAAGGAACGACGATCATGTTTCTGAGTGAACCGGTTCTGACAAAACGCATTCCAACGTGGCCCTGGGGCGACCCCGCAGAGCGCGTGTGTATCACGGGCGATCAGTACATCAAGACTGGCGGCTATGAGGCACTTCGCAAGGCCATTACCATGGATCCCAGCGACGTTATTCAGTCAGTCAAAGATGCGCAGCTCCGCGGTCGTGGCGGCGCTGGCTTCCCCGCCGGCGTCAAGTGG
>CAVOCO010000153.1:0-4341 GCA_963694215.1 Phycisphaerae bacterium | reverse complement strand
CCGCCATGGCCTGGGCAGCCACCGAGACTCCGCTTGTGACGCTCGTCACATTTGCTGCAATTGGAATAGGCATGTCGATGCCGTACATGGTGCTTGCGGCCTTCCCAGGCCTCACTGACAAGATGCCCAAGGCAGGGCCAGCAAGCGAACTTATCAAGCAAGTCATGGGACTGTTCATGCTCGCTGCGGCCACCTACTTCGTGGGCGTTGGGTTCAGTGGCATGTTTGCCGAACCCCCGGCCCCGCCAAGCCGCATGTACTTCTGGTTCGTTGCGAGCGTCGTGGTACTCGCTGGACTCTGGCTGATCATTCGAACGTGGCAAATTACTGCCCGATCGGCGCCGACGCACGAAATGGAACGTCATGAACGGACCGACTTGGGCAGTCCGCGACATGCCCTCGGGTGGCGGGCATCCATGACCACACTTGGTGGACTCGTCGCCGTGCTCGGCGTGGCCCTCGCCATCACCCTGACCGATCATGGGCCAATCAAATGGACGTGGTACACACCCGAAAAACTCGAACAAGCCACGAGCACTGGACAAGTGGTTGTCTTGGAGTTCACTGCCGAATGGTGCCTGAACTGCAAGGCTCTCGAAGCAAGTGTCCTGCATTCCGACGAAGTGTCGTCGTTGCTTGCCGAGCCATGGGTCACGCCCATCAAGATTGATCTGACCGGCAATAACACCAAAGGCAATGCCATGTTGCAGGCTGTCGGTCGCCACCAGATTCCGCTCTTGGTGGTCATTGCACCAAATGGAGAAGAGGTCTTCAAAGAGGACTTCTACTCGATCGGCCAAGTTGTAGAGGCAATCAACGCGGCGCGGACGATGACGAAGTAGCACGCTGGGCCATCGACCGAACGGCCTGTGGAAGTCTCTGCAAGACATCAATTGTATTGGCGTCGTCGCAGTCCAGTGCTCGCCTAAAAGCCATGCGTGCCTTTGAAAGATCACCAGACTGCTCAGAGAGGCGACCAAGATTGATCCACGCTACTGCGGCGGCGGGGTCCTGCCTGCAGATTTGCTCGGCAAGCGCCACCGCCGCTTCGACCCGATCGTTCCCATCGCCAAGCACGATCTGGCCATCAATCGCCTCAAGGGCGAGTCGGCCACCCGCAAGTCGACCAGCTGCAAGGGCAATCATGGCTTCTTCCTCGGCAAGGACGAGCCACTCGATAGCCGCGTCGTGGTCTGCTTGCACGTTTCTCCCAGCTGCGATGTGTTGCTCAGCGGCATGGATCATCATGACCGGATCGCCGCTTATCGCCCACGCATCACGAAGCGTGCGTGCAGCCTGATCTCGCGCGGCCGCAAGATCAACCGGTGACGAGCCAGGCACGGCCTGCATCAGTCGCTCTGCAGCGGCGACCACCCGCCGGTCCTGTTGCAGTTGTGGCCACACGCCAACTGAGACCGCCCCAATACACAAGGCCGACGCCACGATGCTGCCCAAGATTGGCAAGCCGCGGCCAACTCCCATATTCACAGGCGCAGCGAGTCCAAGTAGCACGAGTATCCACACGCTGCTCGCGGCGTTCTGAAGACTCATTTCAATCTGCGCGTGCATGATTAACAGCACTACTGCAGACAGCACTGCCCAGCCGGCGATTGACCCAACAAGACACCGCCACGCAACCAGCGCGAAGATGGGCATCGAGATCCATCCGACCACCCGAATAAAACGCGCGGCGTCATCGATGTCGCCCCAGTCTGTGCTGGCCACGACCACAGCAGGCAGAATCGCCAGAAGCGATCCCGCCACGACCCACCACGCGCGGGCGTCGGTGCGTGCCTCCAATCGCCAGCCGCGCGATGCAGCAGACCACACAAGCAGCACAACCAAAGCGGCCCACGCAAGGCCGCAGATACCAAGCGTGCTTGTCCACTCCCACACCATGGAGTGCGGTGACGTGATTTCCTCAGGCGCACCAGGCAGCCGCGCTGCCGTGTAGGCATCTTGAAAGCCCGCGGGTCCAGAACCCAAAGCAGGGTGATTGGCAAATACGCGCGCCGCGCCAATGTTGTACTGCCAGCGAATGAACATGCTGCGGACACCTGGAAGTGAGGTTGACCCACTTGCGACGGTCACGCCAAAGGCGAGAACTGGGGCCAAGGCTGATACGGCAAGAAACCCCATCGCAAGCCAGTTCGCTCGCGCGCGGACCCACACCATGCCAAAACCTGCAAGCGAGAACCCAAGCCCAATACCAAGCACGAGCACGCCGCCAATTGATCCGGTCAAAGCCGTGGTGGTGGCCGCCGCAGCGACCGCCATCACCCCAATGGCGCCAACAAGCGCCGATCGGCCAAGCACCTTGGCCGCAACAACCAATCCAAACCACGCAACGCTACACCCGGCAAGCACTGTGGCCAGCAGGTTAGCGCTCGTAAACCAACCCGTTGGACCCCCCATCAGGACGCGGCGTTCATAGACTAGCGCCTCAGGAGATCCGGGATCAAAGCCCATCAAGCCAAACACGGTGTCGCGATTGGCCGCGAACCACGCAGCGGTGTCGGGAAGCTCCCACGCCCACTGCTCTATACCACGAAACGCAAGTGGGCCGACGACGCCAAGCATGACGGCAATCGCCGTTCTGCGAATTGCTGCATCTCGGCCGAGATGAGCCATGGCAACAGCCCCTGTGAATCCAGCAACCCATGGCAATATGACGCGAACCTGATCGGTTCCCACCACAGCCCAGGCAGCGGCCACGCCGAGTGGAAGCACCCACAATGCCATGACAAACGGTGAGCCGCCACGCCGACCAGCCGCCTCGGCCCAAAGCCCAATCGCCGCTGCAGCCATCAGCACAACATCCATCACCATCAGCCAGCTCGGCCATACCCCTGGAATACGGATCGAATTCAGAACTGGATCAACATCGAACCATATTTCAGGAAGCAGCGTCACGATGCAGCGACCAGTGGCCACAGCAACAATCACAACAGCTGCAATCATCGCTACGTTTCGCCGACCGCTCATCGGTCTGCCCCAGTCTCAAGAAGAACGAGCACGCCAATCACGATTGCAATTTGCCCACCGGCCATTGCAGCCTGCCAAGGCGACAGGCTTGGCAGCAGCAATCCAATGATTCCAGTCATCGCCGTAAGCAACCAAATTATGAACACCGCCCGCCTGGGCGAGAGCCCCCGTTGCACCAATCGATGTGAAAAATGCTGGTGATCACCGCGAAAGGGGCTCTTTCCTTGACTGATCCGAATAAACGTCACGCTCACAATGTCGTAGAGCGGAATCGCAAGAACAGCAACTGGCATCAGGACGACATACCAACCGCCACTTGAACTGCCTTCGGCGGCGGGTTGCCAATACGTCGTTCGAATGGTCAACACAGCAAGCGTCATGCCGATGACGAGCGAGCCGCCGTCACCAAGAAAAATCTTCGCCGGCGGCACATTGAAGATCAAGAATCCCGCAGTCGTACCAACAAGGACGGCGAGTGTAGATGCCACAAACCACTGATTGGAGTGCAGTGCTGTCACAAGCAGTAACCCACCAGCAACAAAAGTTACGCCGGCTGTGAGCCCATCCATATTGTCAAGAAAGTTCATGGCATTGGTCATGACGACAATCCACGCCACACTGAGCACAACGCTCACCGTCATGCCAAGACCCATCACGCCATCGAACTGCCGCAAGGCCCGAACATCAAAAAACAGTACTAATACAAGGGCGAGCACGGTCTGCACAGTCAACTTCAACATCGCCGATAGATCGCGTCGATCATCGAACAGGCCCATAATGTGCAAGACCAACAGCACGCCGGCAAATGCAATGGCAGTTGGGGCTGTGTCTCCAAGCCGCCCTATCCACTCGGCCGAGGCGGGCGCCACCTTGGTGATGAATCCAGGGGCCAACAGTATGAGGAGGCCCGCTCCGCCAATCATGAAAATCAGCGGCCAGGCAATTGCGATGCCACCAATATTGGGCACGCTACGCAGCTGCTTGAGCTCGCCGGCTCCACCGGGCGAATCCATCGCACGCAAGCGCTGGCCAACCTGCCGCAGCACCGCTGTGGCAATGATGCCGACGATGAATGAGGCTACAAGTAAGATGAGAACAGTAGTGGTCACGCGTACATGATGCCCGAATCACTCCAGCATGGCCAACCGCCACTATCAAAGGCACGCTACCGTGCCATATATGGAACGCATCACTGTCTACTGCAGCTCCTCTACCCGAGTGAGTCCACACCTTCACGACGCCGCGAGAGAAGTCGGACGAACGCTTGCCGAGCGTGGCATCACCGTCGTATTCGGTGGCGGGAGCATCGGGCTCATGGGAACACTCGCAGAAGGGTGCAAGCAAGCTGGGGGGCGG
>CAVOCO010000152.1:0-4346 GCA_963694215.1 Phycisphaerae bacterium | reverse complement strand
GGCCCGTACTCAGAAAGTGGCGACTCGCCCTAGGCGGGTTCCTAGTTGGTGGGACGCTTATCGGAGCCGGTATTGTTGCGCAGTTTTCCGGATGGGTTGATATTCCTGACTTTGATCCAACCAGAGAATCTCGGCTTTCCATGTCGATGGGCGTGTGGACGGCTGGCCTCGTGTGCAGCGCCACGTTCATCGGGCACTACTTGCTGACCGGCATAAAATCTGGCACCGCCGCTGTTGTCTGGCATATCGCCGGGGGCAGCATCGTCATTATGGCCATCGTGCTCAATGGGACGCGGAGCTGTTGGATCGCCCTCTTTATTGCCGGCATTGGAAGCACGCTCATCCTCATGGTGCTCGCGCCGTCTCTTCGTCGCAGGTTTTTCCTAATCGTCACCGCCGCAATAGCCGGCCTTGCCACTGCGGCGACTATTGACGATGCCTTTCTTGATTCCCGCGGCGCTGCGATGATCTTACGCAGGAGCATTCCTGCGATTGTCGGATTTCAAGAAACCTCGACGTTCACGGTCAACCAAGGCTCGATCCAGTATCGCCGCAAGATGTGGAACGGTGGATACAACTTGATTGCGCAACGACCTCTCATTGGCTGGGGTCTTGGCGGGTTCTCCTCCGGGCTGATCAATCAGCCGGGGCTGGCAAGCAGACACAATCCAGACGGAACGCTGATCAACGCGAATCAATTCAACCCCCACTCGTCCTATGTGTACCAAGCAGCAAGCACGGGCTTGATTGGGTTTGGGATCATGGCAGGCACGCTCATTGTTGCAATTTGTCTCATGGTGTCTCGAATTCGCAGAACACCAATGACCATCGTGCCGCTCGCCATGCTGTCTATGTGGATTGTTGTGTCAACCTTTGAGTCGACGCTGCTTTCTGGCGTTGGGGCTGGACTCTTGGTGATGTTTCTCTTGCCAGCGCTGGCGACGCGGCCAAACGCTGAGGTCGTGGCCGCATCATGATGTGGCTCCTGCTCATCCTGGGCGCCTATGTCCTGGGGTCTATCCCGTTCGGGGTACTCATCGCCCGCTCGTGCGGCGTGGACATTACTAAGCATGGGTCGGGAAACATTGGCGCCACGAACGTGGGACGGGTCTTGGGCAAGCGACTCGGACTAGTGTGTTTCGTATTAGATCTTGGAAAGGGCGCCGTTCCTGTCTTGGTTGCAGGGCGTATCTCTGGCACCTTAGGTAAGTGGTCCGTAGACATTCCTGCAGAAACGTCGTGGCTGTGGCTGGCCGTCGCAGTCGCTGCATTGACTGGGCATATGGCCTCGGTCTTCCTGAAATTCCGTGGCGGCAAGGGCGTGGCCACCACGTTCGGCGCGTTGCTCGCCCTGTGGCCTACGCTTGGCATCCCAGCGCTGCTGGCCTTTGCCGTATGGGTTGTAGCCGTTCGACTGACTAAAATTGTGTCGCTCGCCAGTATGATCGCTGCAGTTGTCGTCCCGTGGGCCACGCTTGGCTTGTTGATAGCGGCCCCCCTGCCAGACGATCTCTCAACCGGATCACTAACTGTGAGAATGATTCCGCCGATGATTGTCTCAATCGGAATTGCAGCGCTGGTGTTATGGCGACACAGATCCAATTTTCACCGCCTCTTGAGCGGGACCGAAAACCGGATCGGCGGCTAGAAGACCATCGCAACCGCCACCGTCACTGGAAACATCACGTCCACAAGTTCACGAACCGCCGCTGGCCTCGTGATATGAAGCACCAGTACGCCTACCACTGGAAGTGAGGCGAGCAACACGATATGAGTCCCAGCAACCCACCCTACCTGGTGACTTACAAAGAGCAGTCCGCCAGCAGCAACGACCAAGATGTCGGCTATCCACCACGTCCACTGATCGCCAATTGTGTTTGGAAACGTTCGAGTGCCATGCCGAGCATCGGCGACTCGATCATCCACATCACACAACATCGCGCCGGCGAGCACATGGAGAAATAACACGGCTCCAACAACTGCCCACGCACGTAGGTCGAACGCGCTTCCGTGTGTGGCGACGAGCACAATGGAAAAACCTGTCAAACTTGCCGCGACCGCCGCATTCTTGATAAAAAGCCGATCCTTGAGCCGGGCTTTCTTGGGAACATGTCCGTACACCAACATGCCAGCAACCGCCGCTGGCACCAAGGCAGCCACTTGCCAACCCTCGCGTACCCCAAGCACAAACCCAACGCCTAACAACCCAATGGCAATGGACCGGATCCGAGGCATCCGCTGACGAAGAAACCGAACACGCCGAGGCACTGCCGCAAGATCACCACGATCAGGACGCCTAGTCCACCCCCCAACGCGATCCAGCATGTACGTACCAATGGTTATTACCAATGCAATCAGTAGCGGCCGCCACCGGATGGGCTCGCCAAGGACGCCACACACCATGATCACACAGCCGACGGCATAACAGCCTGCCCACACCGCAAGGTGGCTTGTGGCCTCAATCACTGAGATTCGTCGTTGGGCATGGTCCATGCAGGACCGAGGATACGTTCGGACTCGGTATCATGGCCACCTTGACCAACGACACTTCGAATTACCGTTCGCCATTGTCCGCCCGCTACGCGTCGGCGGAGATGCAGCTGATTTGGTCAGACCAACGCAAATTTAGCACGTGGCGAAGGCTCTGGCTTGCACTTGCCGAGTCAGAGCAAGAGCTCGGGCTCGATATCACGTCAGGTCAAATTGACTCCATGCGGGCGCATCTTGATGACATTGACTTTGATGCCGCCCAGACCTACGAGCGATCGCTGCGGCACGATGTCATGGCTCATGTTCATGCGTGGGGTGACCAAATCCCAGACGCCAAAGGCATCATTCACCTTGGCGCCACCAGTCAGTTCGTCAACTGCAACACCGAACTCGTGCTGCTTCGCGACGCCATTGAACTCATTGCGGCCAAGACAGCGGGCGTAATACTCTCCCTGTGCGCCTTCGCCGAGAAGTGGAAGGACCTGCCGACCTTGGGCGCCACGCACTACCAACCGGCCCAGCCCGTCACGGTTGGACGCCGAGCAGCCACATGGGCGCAAGATCTGTGGCTCGCGCTCGAAGACCTCGAGCATCGACTGGCAACGCTGCGATTCCGCGGCGTCCGCGGCGCTACTGGATCACAGGCCTCGTTTATGGCGTTGTTCGATCGCGACGCCGAGAAGGTCGAATCGCTCGATCGCATGGTCACGCAGCGAATGGGCTGGAACGTTGAAGATCGATTTCCAGTCACTGGGCAAACCTATCCTCGCATCGTCGATGCGCAAATCTTGGCGGCCCTTGCAAACGTCGCGGCGGCCACCCACAAGTGCGCTACGGATATCCGCCTGCTTGCTGGAGTGAAAGAACTCGAAGAGCCATTCGAATCGAATCAAATCGGTTCCTCTGCGATGGCATACAAACGCAATCCCATGCGTTGCGAGCGAGCCTGTGGCATGGCGCGATTCGTCATGACGCTCGCAGCCTCCCCGCTGCAGACAGCTTCAGTGCAGTGGCTCGAGAGAACACTCGATGACTCCTCCAACCGGCGGCTCGTGCTTCCAGAAGCATTTCTCGCGTTGGACGGCGTACTCGATGTCATGCGGAACGTGACGGATGGGCTGATCGTTCGTCCAGCCATTATCGAGGCTCGCCTGCGAGCAGAGCTTCCGTTTATGGCGACCGAAGACATCATGATGGCCGCCGTTCGGCAAGGCGCCGATCGACAAGAGGCCCACGAGGCCGTTCGGCAGCACTCTATTGCCGCGGCCGAGGTCGTCAAGTCGGGCGCAGAGAATGACCTCCTGGAGCGGCTCGGCAATGATCCAATGTTTTCAGAGCTCGATCTTTCAGACGTCTTGGACCCAAATCGGTACGTTGGAACCTGCCCAGAGCAGGTCACACAGTTCATTTCTGCAGTCGCTGTCCCGGTCCGAAATCGATGGAAAGACCACCTGAGCGACGCCGTCGACCTGAAAATTTAGTCAAATTCCCGATCAAACACCGATCAAACTGCCAATAATGTGGATCATGGCATCAATATCGACGGAAATGAGACCGATTGACCGATACTCTCAACCATTGACGGGCACTGCCCCCCGACGTTCGGGATCGGCGTTGACGGCCCTTAGACAAACAAAGGACTCAGTCAATGCAGTCATATGAGAATCTCAAAAATCTGATCGATAGTTCCGCGGACGACGTCGCAAAGTGCGCTGGTGGCAACAAGGCAGCGGGCACCCGTGTCCGGAAGGCCATGCAAGACATCAAGAACGCCGCTCAGGACGTCCGTAAGGAAGTCCTGACAATGAGAGAAGGCGACGACTGAGCACACCGATTATGTGCTCAGATCACACGAC
>CAVOCO010000151.1:0-4356 GCA_963694215.1 Phycisphaerae bacterium | reverse complement strand
CCCATTCCCGTGCACGTGCAAATGAGATTCCGATCACCGTGCGGATTATCCACTCGCCCCACGGGTGGCCAGAACTTTCGCTCGCGAAGCCAATCTGCTGGCCATGCCGCCTGAGCTCGTGAATATGGGTGCGACCATGTGTCGCTCGTCATCATCGCCACAGAGTGCGGCGAGTTCTTCACGACGTTGTCTGACCGGTCGGATTTTCCTGATTCGATTTCTGCAATCTCTGCGCGGATGGCAATCAATGCATCGCAGTACCGATCAAGCTCAGCTAATGATTCGCTCTCGGTCGGCTCAATCATCAGCGTGCCCGGCACCGGCCATGACATGGTCGGCGCATGGAATCCATAGTCCATCAGTCGCTTCGCAACATCATCAGCCTTGACCCCAGCGGAGGCGTCGAAAGAACGCAAGTCGATAATGAACTCATGAGCGCAGAATCCATTGCCATTTCGGAACAGCACATCAAAGTGGCTCTCGAGACGTTTGGCCATGTAATTGGCCGACAGCACCGCCATGGTTGAAGCGTGAGCTAAGCCCGCGTCACCCATCATCGCAAGGTACATCCATGAGATCGTCAGAATGCTCGAACTGCCCCAAGGAGCAGCCGACACCGGCTCAAGGCCTTGCACACCATCTGGAAGCGGCGACATCACCGGATGACCCGGCAAGAATGGCTTCAAGTGATCTGCCACGGCGATGGGGCCAACGCCTGGGCCGCCCCCGCCGTGAGGAATGCAGAATGTCTTGTGCAAGTTGAGGTGACACACATCAGCGCCAATCTCACCCGGACGTGCGTGTCCGAGCATGGCATTGAGATTTGCACCATCAAGGTAGACCTGACCGCCAGCCTCGTGCACCAACGCGCAGATCTCGCGAATCGTGTCTTCAAACACACCGTGCGTCGATGGATACGTAATCATGATGGCGCCGAGTCTGTCTCGGTTGGCTTCAATCTTGGCCTTGAGATCATCGATTGAGATATCGCCTTCGTCACAGGCCACCGGTACAACTGAGAACCCTGCGACGATAGCGCTCGCCGGATTCGTGCCGTGAGCTGACATTGGAATGATGCAGACCGTGCGGTCTTGATCGCCATTTTTGTGATGCCATGCTCGAATCGCAAGCAGCCCCGCGTACTCGCCCTGCGACCCCGCATTTGGCTGCAAGGACACGGCATCAAACCCTGTAAGGTCAGCCAATCGCTGCTCAAGCTGAGCAAAAATCGTTGTGTATCCAACACACTGATCCCGCGGCGCAAAGGGATGCAAACCACCAAATGTACGCCAGCTCACTGGCAACATTTCAGAAGTCGCGTTGAGTTTCATCGTGCACGAGCCAAGGGGAATCATCGAATGCGCCAAGGACAAGTCACGAGACTGCAGCCGTGTGATATACCGCAGCATCTCAGTTTCTGAGTGATGCGTGTTGAACACGTCATTCAGCAAGTAGTCGCTTGTCCGCGCAAGATCCGCAGCCAACGCGGGCGCTTCAGTGCTATCGCAGCTGCTCCCGGGCGAGATGGCCTCCAAGACCGCGGCCACATCTGCATCAGAAGTTGTCTCGTCGAAGGTCACACCAACAAGAGGCTCCCCCTCGAACCGCCGAAGGTTGAATCCGGCATCGAGCGCTCGCTGCGTCATCTCATCTGCCTCGCCCACACTCTTTGCTTGCACAAGCACCGTGTCAAAGAGTTCGCCGCCAAGCACATCAATACCGGCAGATTTCAATGATTTCGCCAGGCGGTTGGCTTGGGCACGCACGCCCTCGGCGATTGAGCGGAGGCCTAATGGCCCATGCCAAACTGCGTACATGCCAGCCATAATGGCCAGCAATACTTGCGAGGTGCAAATATTGCTTGTGGCCCGGTCGCGGCGAATATGTTGTTCGCGAGTTTGGATGGCCATGCGGAAGGCCGGCGCTCCGGTGGAGTCCTTTGAGACACCAATAATGCGGCCTGGCATTCTGCGAACGTATTGCTCGCGCGTGGCCATATAGGCGGCATGCGGGCCACCAAAACCCATTGGGACACCGAATCGCTGCGTTGACCCAACTGCTATGTCAAAGCCCATCTCGCCGGGCGGCGTCATAAGCGTGAGCGACAACGGATCGGCAATCATCACCGGCACTGCCCCAGCGTCCTTGGCCAACTTCGCAAGCGATGACCAATTCTTTACCGTGCCGCGGGTATCGGGCGACTGCACCAAGACGCCGCAGCAATCTGTGAGATCGGGCACTGATGCGGCCAGATCGACCACAACAAGTTCCATTCCCTGCGGCTCGGCACGGCCACGAAGAACAGCAAGCGTTTGCGGATGACATTGATCAGACACTACAAATCGAGTTCGATCACCCGGAGCAATACGGCGACACATCATCATCGCTTCCGCTGCGGCGGTCGATTCATCAAGAAGTGAGGCATTGGCCACCGGCAATCCGGTAAGGTCGCAGACCATCGTTTGGTAATTCAGTAACGCCTCGAGACGTCCCTGCGAAATTTCAGATTGATACGGCGTGTACTGCGTATACCAACATGGGTTCTCAAATACAGATCGCAAGATCACAGACGGAAGCACTACGTCGTGATACCCCATGCCAATGCATGTTCGCACAACTGTGTTTTGCTCAGCAAGATCCCACAGCTTGGCTAATGCAGCAGGCTCAGATAACGCCTCCTCCTGCGTTGTTGGCGCAGAGCGAATGTCTGCTGGCATCGCGTTGGCCATAAGATCAGCAAGCTGATCGCATCCAACCATGTCAAGCATCGTTCGTGTATCACGCGGATCAGATCCAACATGCCGCGACACGAATGCGCCAAGGTCAGAGGAAGTACCGGTTGTCGGTGTCGTGTGCTCAGCCATGCACTGCTCCATGCGGATGCGTCCTTGTGTCTGGTGCCTCACGGGCAAGAGAAGAGCCGCATTATAGTCGCCACAGGGCTATCAGATCGAGATGACTTCACCCTGCTTAAGGGGTTGCATTGGCCCGTTTGGAACCTCAGTCCCGTCGGGCAGGTGAATCAGGCGAATCTTCGCTTTAAGATCATCCGGAAGCGTATCGAGTTCGGCCCACTGGGTGTGTTTGAAGTGATGCCCGCACTCATGCACGATGCAATCAGCAACCGAAAGCCATGCCACATGGGCCTGTTCAAACTCCGTATCCCCGGACCAGGCGAGGCACCCGTCCACACCACGAAGCAAGAAGCCCGCAGTTGGCACAGAGTGCCGTACTCGGCGGCAACTGACAGTCAGCCCGGCTACATCGAAGCTGCGACCCGGTGTCATCGGGCATGGCTCAAAATAGTCTTCAAGTGTGTTGATGCCATCGCCGCCCTTGGTTGCCCCATCCATTGCTGGAGCAAGCTTCTCCCAGACCCGCTCCAGCACCTCTGGTAATGCATGCAGGCGGGGGCGACGGGGGTTGTCGCAGATGTGGCGACGAAAGAATCCAAACGCCTCCAGGCCGTTGCTATGATCGCCATGAAGGTGTGTCAGTAAAATGTCGTCAATCCGCTCAATGTCAACTGACACACCAGAAATCTCGCTTGCAGAGCGATACATCGCCAAGATTGGCCCGGGGCAATCGATTGCAATGAGTCCCTTAGGGCCCTCCACGAGGGCGCTTGAGCCAAAGTGCACTGCGCTGAATGCGTCGCCGATACCAGTCACAAGAAGTCTCATGCTGCCATCGTCCCATGAATCGTCTCTCAGTGCCACGTCAATTCTAGCGATGGGTGGTAGACTGAGACCCAAGAATGATGAATGTCGCTACGGCGTGCTCATTCGGTTGATGCCGCCATTGAGGAGTGCCTCTTGAGACTCAGTCACCAATCACTGTTTCAGTCGCCTGTGAGTCGATGGGGAATATGGTTCCTCATTGCAGCAGCCTTTCTGCCTGGCCTCGATTCAGCAGCACAGGCCCAGAATCGAAATACGGCTCTGATCAATCGCCTTGAGCAACAAATGCTCGACAATGAGATTGAACGGCGGCTCGAGGACAGCCGAGGCCAAACCTTCGGCGAGCAACTCACACTCGACTATGGAGCATCGCTCCGGTTCGGCTGGGCCAAACTCGACAATGCAAAATTCCAGCCCTATGGGCTTCGACAGTATGAAGCCAACGTGTACATCCAGGCCACGGCAGCAGGTGGCCACAAGGCGTTTGGCAACCTGCGGTTTCTCTACAGTCAGTACTACAACAGTGACAACGCCAACAATGGCATGCTTGACCCGGTCGGCAATCGATACTGGTATCAGTTTGATCTCAGTGACTGGCAACAAGCCAACGATGGCGCAAAGGGCGAAGTCGACTTCAACATTCGAGCTGGACGACAATTCGTTACGTGGGGTTCGG
>CAVOCO010000150.1:0-4386 GCA_963694215.1 Phycisphaerae bacterium | reverse complement strand
CACGTTGTGTTGGAAACAAACTGGCGTCGTACTTTAATCCAAGATCGTGCAACACATCGAATGCCCATTCGGTACCTGGTGTGATTGAAAATGATGGCGCGCGAAATCCAAGTACCTTTGTGCCGCGCCTGCGTTTTCAATGACATCTATTGATCGTTGCATGTCTTCTCAAAACTCATTCTCTCTGAGCTCGTACACCCTGCGATGCCAGTACGAGTGCGATGCAACTTCATGTCATGGCCGTGTTGCACCATCAACTGCACAAGATGCGGATATCGATTGGCAGTCCACCCTAATACAAAGAAAGTGCAGCGCACCCCCGCTTCAGTAACTGCCTGCACAATCCACTCGGTGTATCACTCGACAAGCGATTCCTTATCTGGCCACTGCGCGGGATCAGCAAGCGTCTCGACTTCGACAATGTGAAACCAATCCTCAATGTCGAATGACAGAACGTCCACGATGTCGCAGCGGGCGTGTGGCTTCGCGGTGGAGGAGACAAGGAGTCGGAAGTTGAGAGTCGATGCTTAGGACACCCCGCAAGTTGCTTCAAGGCAAGCCACCGATGCGTAGGACTGGCGCAGCTGAGCATCCAAGGAGACGCGCTCCGCTTCGCCTTGAGCCAACAATAGTTTCATTGATATCCAATGCAGCATGTTCTGCAACCCATCGTCATGTACGAGCATGTGTGTCCACACGGTTTGAAGTATTGATTTCAAAGCAGCTCAGCGCGTTCCGCAATGGGCTTATCCAGCCTTGAAACCCAATTGTGCCAGGAGCCCGTCAAACTGCCCAAGATCATAGAACTCAATGGCAAGTCGGCCCCTATCTCGCTTGCGGCCGGTCTTGATGTGCACCTTGGTGCCAAGATGCTCACTGAGCTGACGTTCAAGGTCATCGAGATGCGCACGGCCAGTCGCAGTTGCCGTTGATCCCCCACCAGCCGCTGGCCGCGTTGCAGATACTGCACGCACCCTTCTTTCTAGTTCTCGGACGCTCCACTCTCCCTCAATCGCCTGCCTGGCCATCACAATGCGATGGTCAACTGAAGCAAGGCCAAGCAAACTACGGCCATGACCACCAGACAACGCCCCGCGCCGAATGAGCGTACGAATGCCATCATCAAGATCACACAAGCGAATTTGATTGGTCACAGCCGCCCTGGTCAGCCCAACCTGAATGGCAATCTCCGCATGTGTTAACCCAAACTCATCCTGCAGATTGCGGTATGCATCACCGCGGTCAACCGCGTTGAGATCCTCACGCTGGACGTTTTCAATGATTGCCCACTCTGCGGCAGTGCGATCATCGATCTCACGCACGACCGCAGGCACGGCAATGAGCCCAGCCTGACTGGCCGCCCGCCAACGACGCTCACCAGCAACGAGCTCGTACAAGCCATCTCTTCCTCGTGGACGAACCACAATAGGCTGCATCACGCCAGCACTTCGAATCGACGCGACAAGTGGCTCAAGTGATGACGCGTCTATTGTGTGCCGGGGCTGCCGAGCATTCGGGCGAATATCGCCAACCTGCACATCGACCAATCCACCAGCTGACAACTGCGCAGCATCCGAGCGTGGCGAAGTCTCGCCTGACGCAATCGGCTCAGCAGCGGGGGACGCCACCTCCACCGGAGATCCAATCATGCCACTCAGACCCATGCCCAACCGTCTCTTCTTTTTTGCCGGCCCGGATTTCGTTGCCGACTTTTTCTCGCCTGAATTTTTTGCCGCCATCATGCACCTCCTTGTGCGATCACATTTTTAATCCACTTCTCATTTATAAACCACGACTGTCTCGTCAAAGGCATCCGTGTTGTATCACAGGTTTCACGTGAAACACCAGCACTACCACCAACAATTCCCAAGATGTTTCACGTGAAACACCGAACAAGAGTGGTCCGTCCGAGAATAAATCTAGGGCAGCAGCTAAGCAAAATAGACAAAACTAGGGTCTTCTGCGTCGATCATCCGGCTTTATTGGTCTATTGTGTCAATCTGCCAAGATGATTACATCATCAGATGAGACACAGAACGCCATAGAGTCACCCACGGCCGAGCGTCTTGCGGCATCGCCGATCTCAAGCACATCAATTGATGAGCCATCTTTGTTGCCGCATTGAACAGTCAGTCGGCATCGCTCACCAAGGAACATCCGATTTGAAACCTGCCCAGCGACTGACCCAGCGGGGCGTTCGCCCTTGATTGCACCTGGGGCGACAGCTTTAAAGGCCTCGGGACGGATAGAGCACGTCACGTTGCCGGCTTCAGGCAAGTCGCGAGAATTACAACTTGCCCGCAATGGGCCAAGGGCTGTGTCAAGCAAGACCTCAGACCCATCTCTTCCGCAAATACTTGCTGGCACTAGGTTTGTATCACCCAAGAACTCTGCCACAAAGCGCGATTCTGGAAGACCGTACATGCCTTCGGGTGTGCCACACTGTTGAATTTGGCCATCGCGGAGCAGGGCAATCCGATCAGCCATAGATAGAGCCTCTTCTTGATCATGGGTGACGTATATGGCCGTCAGACCATGATCCTTGCAGATACGCCGGATTTCACTTCGCATTGACTGCCGGAGGCGGGCATCCAGGTTGCTCAGCGGTTCATCGAGTAGCACAACGCTTGGCTCGACCACCAAAGCCCGGGCTAGTGCGACCCGCTGCTGCTGCCCACCTGAGAGCTCATTGGGCTTCCGCTCAGCCAGCGCGCCCATTTGAACAGCCTCAAGCGCATCATTCACACGGCGATTGAGCTCAACATTGGCGACCTTGCGTACCTCAAGGCCATATCCAACATTCTGCCGCACGCTCATGTGAGGCCACAATGCATAGCTCTGAAAGACCATGCCGGTTTGCCGCTTGTTGGCAGCAAGCCAGGTGATGTCCTTGCCATTGAAGAACAATCGGCCTTCAGAGGGCTCTAAAAAGCCCGCAATCATGCGTAAAAGGGTGGTTTTCCCGCAGCCCGAGGGCCCCAAAAGAAAGAACAACTCACCCGACTCAATCTGCAGGTCAATGCCATCGACAGCAGTCACCTTGTCGTACCGCTTCACAATCTTGTCTATTCGAATCGTTGTCATCTATATGGGAGAGCATACAGGCGAGGACAACATCAGTGGCACAGCAATCGACACTGAACAGAAAGAGACCAGAAGACCAGGAATGGAAAGGCTGGGTCCTACTCGCGTACAAGTTTGCTCATGGCCGATAGCATGAGAGCCATGACAGCTTCAAATCACCACATTGAACGACTACGTGGGTGGCGCGTCAAGCCACAACGCACCAAGTCAATGTCACAGTTGCTGCCCAATCTCAAGCGGCAATTCACACGCACGCACAAACAAGTGGGGGCCTTTGCTGATGCTTGGGATGCATGTGTACCACCGACACTTCGAGATCGGTGCCGAGTTGAGGCGATGCGTGGCGGCACGGCCCGTGTGACGGCCAGTTCTTCAGCGATTGTATTTCAGCTCGACCGCGCACTTCGCGGTGGTTTGCTGCGAGAACTTCGCGCAGCATGCACAGCACCGATCGCAAAAGTTGATATCAAGGTCGGCGCTGTCCCGCTGTAGGCAACCAACCACGGCACATCATTCCGACGCCGAGTGTGTTTGTAAAATTATTGCTGGTACTTCCATTGGGCGGCCATCCCGGCCAATGCACGCGAGCACTGTGCGCGCAGTCGAAAGCGTTTCGTCTTCGCGACATAGTGTGTACTGATGATGAATCTTGACCCGGCCGCACTCGATAAGTTTGGTTTCAACTTGCAACACATCGTCGTACCGCGCGGGCCGCTTGTACGTGACATCAAGTTTGACAACCGCCAAGAAAATGCCTTCGGATTCAAGCGACGCATACTCCAAACCCGCCGAGCGGAGTAATTCTGTTCGGCCGATTTCAAACCACACAGGATAGGCCGTGTGATGCGCTACGCCCATTGGGTCGCACTCTGAATATCGAACTCGAATCGTGTGACTATGAATCATGGTGTATCTCGCCTCGCCTCACTTTACTTTCCAATACAGAACCCTGCAAAGACCCGGCCAAGGACATCTTCTGGCGGAATGTCGCCGGTAATACTTCCAATGTCATCGAGTGCGATGCGGAGTGATGCGGCGCATTCCGCGGGGCAGTCCACACTACATTCCTGTGAGAGATGCTCAATCTGCGTGCTTACACCAGACACAACATCATGGATTCTTCGCAGCGTCATTACTTGACGCTGTGATACTGCAACACGCCCGCTGGCTGGTGAACATCGTCTTGCGTGAAGCAAGCCCACAAGCGCAACCGAGAGTTGATTGATATCCGCTGTGTTGAGTGCGCACACCCGAATACATGCGGTGTCCGGGCACGGACACATATCAATCTTGGTGACGACA
>CAVOCO010000149.1:0-4401 GCA_963694215.1 Phycisphaerae bacterium | reverse complement strand
TCCCTGACCCGCACAAAAGGAAATCTGGGGAACATCAACATCATCCCGTCAATGAAATCGACTCAGCGGGTCAAAATCCACCCCGGCATACAACTGGCTAGATCCCATTGCCGCGGACCACAGCACGGGCCATATTGATTCAGCTCAAGCATTGTGCGATTCATTCGCTGCAAATGCACACTACGTCCCGACGAAAAAGACAGCAGCCCCCTTTTACTTGAAGGGGGCTGCTGCACTGTGGTCATTGATCCTATTTGATCAGCTCGATCAGGGACATCCACCCCACGCGCTGAACATAGCTATCAAGTCTGCAATGTCGACCGTGCCATCTCCGTTGAGATCAGCCTCGCATGGCTCTGGGCCCCAACTCACGTAGAGCGACCAAGGGCCACTGCCAGATGTTCCGGCTTGAAGGTAATGGTGACCACTTGAGACACTCACAGCATCGTGTACCAATTCCGCTGGCATTGAAAGACTGCTACAGGACGTGTCGCCAATGTACGACACCTCAATATCACCACTGCCGCTTGGCTGGTGGAGATCGGTATAGAGCGTGCTCGCTGCATTATTACCCAAGAATCGATACTGGAGCCGACCGTCAACCATCTTCCATTCGACATGCGCAAATTCAGCTTCGATGTCATCCCACAGTGGGTTCGAAGGACTACCCATAGGTGATGGACATGAAGTACAACCTGAACCTGAACCTGAACCCGAACTCGAACTTGATGGACCAGGCAGATCGATATGAAGTTCTGATCCACCAGCAGCGGTGTCGTTATAGATAATGTGATACCCGTCTCCAAGCGTCAGCGTTCCAACGCTGACCGCTGCCGAACCAGATCCGGCAGTGTAGACATGGATTGCCGTAGCACTATGGACGTCAAAGTCCCAAGAACCTTCAACCTCGACAGCAATCTGAAAGGGAGCTGACACATTGGTCGTCATGCTGTCAATCTCGAATGTGTCACCACTGATTGAATTGTTTCGGTACCAATGAAACGAGTCGACACCAACAGACGAGACATAATTCATTGCCATGGTGTCACTGGCCGAAGAAGTGTACGGATTAGCGTCAAGAGGTACTGCTTGAATAGTCAAGTCGATTCCGTCAACGGCTCTGGCCACTGCAGACGGCATCGTTCCCAGACTAAAGGTCATCGCCACAATTAGGATACGTGTAATCATTGAAGAGAACTCCATTTGAATAGTCCCATTGAATATCGCATACTGCGATATCACACACCCTTGCAGAGGTTCCATGGGACAGCACCATCTAGAACTGGCGCATGGAACTGTGTGTTGAGTCTCTTCTCAAGAATGCATGCAGGGTGATGTAGAGCCGTCATAACCGTCATAATGTGCCGCGATAGCTTCCCTTGATGCACTCAGCGACACAATATGAAACAAAGGCTCAAACTGAAGTAATGGCGTCGCCAGGTGAAATCACCCCGCCATCGATGATGCGACAGTTCAGCCCACTGCGGTTAAGCATGAGATGAACGAAGTCGAAGCCAAGCGTTTCGGTAAGCGGCTTGCACGGTTGGCACAGCCGGATGCCCTCGACCTCGAGTGAACCAATGCGGAAGCACTGGCCAACCAAGCTGTTGAGCGAGACACCTGTGGTCACTAGGTTGCGCCGGCTTTGCGCGCCAGTAAGCGTGATGCCGTGAGTATCGAGGAGCCAATCGAGTTGCTCTTGTTCGATCAGCGTGAGTTGGCGGTCGGGATGATCACCAGGCTTGGACCAACTGCCATGCCCGTGGCAATATCGATCGCCCGCGAGACCACTGTCCGCTATTGCCTCGATCGTGTCGTGACTGATCATCGGGGCGGCGGATTCAGGACTTGTCCAAATTTCCTTGAGCGTTCCGGTAGTCATGTTCGCAATCCTCTATAAGTCGTGTTGCGCGTACAGGTCAGCCAGCTTTAGTTTCTATTGGCATCAAAATCAGCCGTGTCGATTGCATCGTCAACTCCTACGCGGCGATACTACAAGATGTAGGACTTTAGCAAAACTGCAGAGGACAACGTGTAAGCGATCAAGCGACGAGTCGAAGCTGATCACAATGCTATACGTTTCTCGGCATGACCAATGGCAACGACTTCAAGCGGTCGAGTACCTGCGGCTTGCCAGATCACGCCAGTCGGCGAGGACTTGCCAGCATGGCCTGATTCTGCACACCCGCCACACTTCCATAGGCATCATGTTGGTATTGATTCATATGAATACGATCGTGCTGCGTGGAGCGTTCTGATCTCTTTGCGTGAACGCAACGATTCTGGCGTCATCGAGTGGTTGCGACTGATAGCCTGAAAGAATGAGCACTCCAACGACGGCTGAGCAACGCGATGCGGCGCATGCGGCAATGATCGCGGCAACGCACTGGGGCGCGGCGGGGCTACCTGACGCTATGCGCCGCTTACCGGGCGAGAATCACAACTACCTATGCGATGTTGGGGTGCTCAAGATCAGCATTGAGGGTCAGGCCGACCCCGAACTGGAAGAAGCCGTAGCGGCTACGCTGGCCGCGGCGAACCTTCCCGTGCCGATCTGCAAACCATCGTTGCTGGGCAAAATACTGGTCGCGGTTGATCTCCATGACAGGCCAGCGACGGCCCGCATGCAAGCACTGCTCCCGGGCTTGCCGTGGCGTGAGTCGCAGGCCACTCACACGCTACTACGCAATATCGGCAGCATGGTAGCGCGAGCACACCGGGCGCTGAAATCGTTTGATCATCCACGTTCGGATCGTTCACATCAGTGGGATCTGGAACGCGCGGGGCAGCACCGCGCGGCCGTTGGCCATGTCCCTAACCAGTCGTTGAGGCGTGCTATCGAATGGGCCTTACACCTGCACGCGAGTTGCGACATCACCTCGTGTCCACGCGGCATGCTCCACGGCGATGCCAATGACGAGAACATCCTTGTTGATGGCGATCACATCACAGGCTTCCTGGACTTTGGCGACTGTCTCAGGGGCCCATTGGTCATAGATTTGGCTATTACACTGGCATACGCGGTGCAGCACGAGGGCGTCGGCCTTGAAGACGCAGCCGCGGTTGTCGCGGGCTATGACAAGATTCGCAAGCTCGACACGACCGAGCAGCAGGCACTCTTCCCACTGATGGTGGCCAGATTGGCGACAAGTGCGTGTATCTCCGCAACGCGGTCGGCCACGGATCCAGATCACTCCACATGGTTTTCGCATCGGCACTCGACTGAAGAAACGCTGATGGCGCTGGTCGACGTTGCTCCACGTGATGCTCAGGTCGCCTTGTGCAGCACGTGCGCCATTCGTCCAGAATGCTCGCCCGACACGTCGGCACGAGTAGACCACCGAACGACAACACATACAGGATCCCTTGCAGCGCGGCGTGCACGGTCACTTCTAGGGACGGGCGTGTTATCGTTAAGTTACGAATCCCCGCTGCACATCGTTCGAGGCCAAGGCCAGTTCCTCTATGCCGACGATGGCCGGGCATACCTGGACCTGGTCAACAACGTTTGCCACGTCGGCCATGCTCATCCACGTGTGGTCCAGGCTCTGAGCACGCAGGCAGCCACGCTCAATACCAATACAAGATATCTGCACAAGACTATTGTGGAATATGCAGAGCGGCTTAGCGCCACCCTTCCAGATGGACTCGATGTGTGCTGCTTTGTCAACTCGGGTTCGGAAGCCAATGAACTCGCCTTGCGGATGGCTCGCGCGGTCACCGGCAGAGATGACATAATCGTGATCGACAGCGCCTACCACGGCAGTACCGGCGCGTGCATTGAAATGAGCCCATACAAGTTCAACGGTCCAGGCGGTCAGGGCCAACGTGACTGGGTCCACGTCGTACCGATGCCAGATACGTATCGCGGCGAGATCACCGGTGATGGCGCTGGCGTTGCGTATGCGAAAGATGTCGAGCGGGTGATCGGCGAAGCGACCAGTTCAGGCCGATCTATTGCGGCCTTCTTGGCCGAGTCGCTGCTCTCCTGCGGCGGGCAAATACCGCTCGCAGATGGTTATTTAAGCGCGGCATTCAAGCATGTCCGCGCGGCCGGCGGTGTCTGCATCGCAGATGAGGTGCAGGTGGGATTAGGGCGAGTTGGCGAGGCGATGTGGGGATTTGAATTGCACGGTGTCGTACCCGACATTGTTGTGATGGGAAAGCCGATGGGCAATGGCCATCCACTAGCCGCGGTCGTAACGACACGCGCGATCGCCGAAGCATTCAACACCGGCATGGAGTTTTTCTCGACCTTCGGTGGCAATCCAGTTTCAGCAGCTGCGGGCATGGCGGTACTCGACGTGATCGAAGAAGAGAAGCTGCAGGCACGAGCAGCGACGCTTGGACGGCGGTTCATGGATGGCTTGGCCGAACTGCGCGAGCGACATGCCATCATCG
>CAVOCO010000148.1:0-4449 GCA_963694215.1 Phycisphaerae bacterium | reverse complement strand
CCAAAATGTTTGGTCGCATTCGGGATACCCGTGAGATGTAACAAGACCCCAAGAGTTCGAGCAGGTGTGTGGAACATCGAATGACGTCAGTGGGTTGCCATCAGGATCAGCGATCCACTGGAAGGATAGAATTGCGTCGGCTACAGTTTGCGCGATGCCATTTCGGTCAATTGGCGCAGCTGCAATCCACTCGGCGCCAGGGGCGACGCCAATTTGGTCACCAGGCATACCGCCAACGACGGATCCAATGGTGTGCGTGCCGTGCGAACCGCCGTCATACGGAAAGCTGTTGTTCCCGAGATATGGGTCGTAGAACGCCCATTCTGGATGACCGGAGTACAACGGATTCAACCCACGCCAGCGACTTGCAAGTGCGGGATGTGAACCATCAACACCTGTATCGATATTGGACACAATGACACCCGAGCCGTCATAGCCCATGGCCCAGACCTCAGGTGCTCTAACAGCGATAACGCCCTGCTCTATCACACCCACACCACGGTTTGAGCCGGTGGAATCATCTGTCATGGACGTTGGAGCAATCAATTCAATTTCGTAGTTGGGCGCAACAAGAGCAATGTCATTGCGAGCAGCAAGCGACCGAATCGTGGAAGGCGTGGCATCGAGTGAGATGACACTTGTAATCCAGAATGCCTGAACGTTGGCGACATCGCCATTTGGGCGAGCGTTCAGCCACTGCAGGATCGGAGCCTGCGCGAAGCTGCTTGCATCCTGAAGTGCTGTCACGATGACCGTGTGACGATCTCGGCGAAGGGTCCGATCGGCAAGCAATTGGTCCTCAAGCACATCGACTTCGGCCTGCAATGTTGTATAAACAAGCGCAGAAACTCGTTCCTTGGGGCCGGACTGACTGATGATCTCTTCGAGATTGGCATCAAGCTCGCCAGCAAAGACGGCTGAACCACCACACAACATGGCCACAACGCACGCAGTCGCTTTTTGCATTCTCAATCACTCCTCTTCGGCATTGGATCATTCCAAATGCCGTATCCCCCTAAAGCATCTCTCCACTGTACTCTCTCTCTTTGCAATTCCAAGCACTTGATTGGCGGTAATAGCCCCTAAAGTGCCATAACAGATTCCATTTCTGGACCCGACAAACACCTATGACATCACCTTTTGCTATCAGACTCGCGGGAGCAGCCGGTGAAGTTACCGGCTCCTGCACCCTCGTAGAAGCTGGTTCACGCCGAATCGCTGTCGACTTTGGTCTCATTCAGGGCAAACCCGAACGAGAGGCCACCAACGTCGATATGCAGATTGATCGCCCCGACTGGCTGGATGCCCTCGCGCTGACCCATGTCCACGCCGATCACTGCGGACGACTGCCCATGCTGACTCGGAGCGGGTTCTCCGGACCCGTGCTGTGCACCCACGCAACAGCGCAGCTGCTGCCCCTCATTCTTGGCGGAGCCGCTCGGCTCCAGAAGCGACTCGCAAGCGAAGCAAAGGCGACAGGACGCGTGGCACCCGCTGTCCTCTTCGATCAACGCGAGGTTGATCGGCTGTGCAGCATGCTGGTGCCACTTGACTTGGGCGAACCTTTTGAGGTGGCGGCTGGACTCACTCTCACGCTGCATCCGATCGGCCACATCCTTGGCGCAGCATGTGTACTGCTCACCGACACCGCCGGACCTCGGCCCCGGCGCGTCTTAATCTCGGGCGATGTGGGTAACGCGCTCGGCGAGCCAATGCCCCCACCGCCTCCACCACCGAATGCCGACATGGTCGTCATGGAATGCACACGCGGCGATGTCAATGAGAACATCCCAGCGCCGCCAGAAGACCAACTTGCCGCAGTGCTCACCGAGGCGAGAATTGCCGAGCAGATCATTATGGTTCCGACATTCGGCCTGGGGCGATCGCATCAGTTGCTCTATCGATTTGGACAGCTTTCCCGACAAGGCCGGCTGGGCATGCCAGTGCTACTCGACTCGCACGTCGCATCAATCACCGCGCCGATGCATGGCGAATATGGCGAGCAGCTCTCGCCCGCTGCGCAGGATCTGCTTGCACAAGACCTCGATCCGCTCAGCTTCCCGGAACTCACTCTCATTTACAACCGACGACAAGCACGCATCATCAAGGATCTCCAGGGACCGGCCGTCATCATGGCCGGAAATGGATTCGGCGAGGGCGGCCCAATTGTCGAGCACATGATCCGCTTACTCCCCTCACGCAAGGGGCGGCTTCTTCTGAGCGGATTCTGCATGCCAGGAACGGTGACAGGACGGCTCACTGATGATCCCCCACGTATCAAGCTTCGCGGGCAATGGGTTTCAGTTGAAGCGCCCATCGACCGCATCAACGGATTCTCCGGCCACGCAGATGCCGCGCAACTTGAGCAGTGGATTGAATCCATGCCCGCCGGCCGACCGCATATCGTGCTGAACCACGGCGATCCAGCACCACGTGCGACCTTTGCGGCGCGGCTGAGCGCATTGGGATACGCCACATCAACGCCAGAAGCGGGCGAACTAATTCCGGTACCGGTATCGTGCGGCCCATGAGCGACGACCCCACCCTTCGTACCCTTGTCATGCCTCCTTCCTCTGACGTCGGCCCGGCCACACGCTGTGTTGTGTTGCTGCATGGATACGGCGCGAATGCGAACGATCTGCTACCGCTCAAGAATGCCTTTGCCCCGGCCTGGACGGCCATTGCCATGGACGCCCCAATTGACCTCGGGCCAATGGGCATGCCAAATGGGCGAGCTTGGTTTCATATTGCACCAGCAGCAGACGGTTCGTTTGCTCTAGACATGGCTGGAGCCCAAGCGGCAGTCAGCCAGCTTGCTGCGGAAGTCCCCCTCGCCGTTGAGTCAGCTGGCTTCACACTCGAAGAAACTGTGATTATGGGCTTTAGCCAAGGCGCGATGCTGGCACATGCGTTGCTCCTCCGTGAACAGCTCACGATGCTGGGACTCGCTGGATGCAGCGGTCGAATGATCCGCGAATTTGTGAGCGATGGCAGCAGCGTTCGCCAAGGGCAGCCGGTGTTTCTCTCACATGGAACCTACGACGAGGTCATTCCTGTGGTGTCCGGTCATGAACTCCGCAACATCTATGAATCCCAGACTGGTGCGGATGTGACCTGGTGCGAAGAGCCCGTCGGCCACGATATTGGGCCAAAAATGATCGAATCCATGCGTGACTGGTTCGCCGCGCTGTGACTCATAGATCGGGCCTCCAAGAGGCTGACGCTTACACCAGCACAAAGAATCCAATCACCGCAACTGCCACAACGATGGCTCCGATGAGCATGATGCCCCAGCAACCAAAGCTGCTGCCTTTCTCGTCAATCTGTGTGTCTGTATCAGTCATGGCATCTGTTCCCTGTGATCTGCGATGTTGCAAGAACAGGATGATGATGTCGGTGAGCCCAATCGTCAACTCCAAGTCAACATCCCGGCAAAACGGTACGATTCTCAGTCTCACCCATACCACTCCAAAAAAGGACCACTCATGTCATTCACACTCCCCGAACTCCCCTACTCTTTTGACGCACTTGAACCGCATGTTGATGCGAGAACGATGGAAATCCATCACGACAAACATCATGCCGGCTATATCGCCAAACTCAATGCAGCCATCGAAGGGCACGCCGACCTTGGGGATATGTGCATTGGCACCCTCTGTAACAATCTAGACAAGGTGCCTGAATCTATTCGAGGTGCTGTTCGAAACAATGGTGGCGGTCACTTCAACCACTCACTGTTCTGGGACATAATGGGACCAGCGACTGGGCAAGGTCCAACTGGCGATCTCGCCGCGGCCATCGACAAGTCCTTCGGCAGCCTAGATGCCTTCAAGGAGAAGTTTGCCGCAGCGGCTGCCACTCGATTCGGTTCGGGCTGGGCGTGGCTCTGCGTGTCCGACGGCTCGCTCACAGTGTGTTCAACTGCAAATCAAGACAACCCGCTGATGGGCATGGGCGAGTGTTGTGGCCGAACCCCAATCCTTGGACTCGATGTTTGGGAGCATGCCTACTATCTGCACTATCAGAACAGGCGACCCGATTACATCACTGCATGGTGGAGCGTTGTGAACTGGGAAGCGGTTAGCGAACGATTTGCCAAGGCGGGCTGCTGCACCTCAAACGCTTCCTAGCGTACGAGTGAGCACTCTTACTTTCGACCGTGCCATTGCCACTGAGGATGGCAATCACGCTGTGCTGCGCCGACCTCTATCCAGCACGACCTGTGTGGTCCATCTGCTACATGCTTGCAGATTGATGATCTCCTCATTGACTGAGAACGACTTCAGCGGCAAACACAAAGAACCCCGTCGTAGCGAGTGACTCATAGTGCGGCATGGCCCGCCCTCGGAGCGCATGCTTCCACAATGTCGACGGCGTGGACATGGTCAGCACGGGGCGACAGGTCTTTTCGTGCCACGTCGGTACGATGGCCAATGTGAGCATCTTCGA
>CAVOCO010000147.1:0-4452 GCA_963694215.1 Phycisphaerae bacterium | reverse complement strand
GTGCCGGGGTATACCGACAATGTCCGAGTCACATCAATTATCGGTGACTTTCTTGAACACAGCAGGGTGTACCACTTTGCCAATGGCAAACGTGATCCACTTCAGGGGGACTGGTGTATTGGTTCGGCTGATTGGATGAATCGAAACATTACGCAGCGTGTAGAGGTCATTACGCCAGTGACCGACCTGCACGCAAAGAAGCGTCTGCATCGAATTATCGAAGTGAATCTCGCTGATCGCCATGATGCATGGTGTATGGATGCTGATGGCGGTTGGCATCAGCCCACTCCTTCTGCTGGTGCGGCCGAAGACAGCGTTGAAGTCATGGGGACCTTTGTCACCCTTCGTCGCGATGCGATGCAGGCTGAAATTGAGGCGATGGCCGAGCACACGGCTGCGAGCAGACTTCTCCGGGAATTGCCACAGCCACAATCACAGGAAATAGACACTCCTCGGCTTGGCGGTGTAGAACGACTTGTCGGCATGGCGCTGCTTGATGCGCCCTGGCGGACAGCAAGTGAACTTGGCAAACGTCTAAAATTGTCGCCCGCTTTAACAACTGCGACTGGTCGCCACCTTGCCGCATCGGGCCATATCGAGATGTTCAAGGTCGGTCGCCATACGGTGTGGAACCCTACGCCCTTGCTTGCCCAAGCAGTGGGTGGGCCACTCTCGCTGCTCCAACAGTCAGATCGCGCTGTGGATTGGCTTTTACATCGTATTCGGCGCGGGCTCCGTATCGAAGGCTGGAGAGTTCGGCGCACGGATGATGACCCCGTTTGTCTGTGCGCTGATGATGATGCTGGTCATCACGAGGGTTGGATGATCAAGGTCGATCGTCGTGGCGCAAGCAAAGCGGTGCGATTAGCGATTGACGATCACTGGACGATGGTCCACGCTGTGGGCTCGACGCCCGACATCGTTTCTGTTCTGCGGCGGACAAAGAAAACATTGAGCCAAGTTGATCAGAAACGTATACAAGTACATGCACTCGCTTCCATCTTGCGGCGGAGCGACATGGAGAATACAACATGACCACGCGAACGCTGGTGCTAATGCGGCATGCCAAGTCTTCTTGGGACGCAGGTTTTGCAGATCATGAGCGACCCCTCAATGACCGCGGTGAAGAGGCAGCGGCACGAATGGGCCGATGGTTGGTGTCGCAGGGCGTGACGCCAGACATAATTTTGTGCTCGACGGCAACGCGAGCACATCGAACGGCAGAGCTCGTGGCCGGCGAGATTGATCCATGTGTTGGTGTGCAGGCTGTGAAGCAGTTGTACTTGTCGCTTCCACAGGACATCTTTGAGGTTGTTGCCACCGCAACTGAAAACGCATCGACGGTTCTTGTCGTTGCCCATAATCCAGGAATTTCATCGGCAGTGGAAGAGTGCGCCAATGTTGCCACTGTCATGCCAACAGCCGCCGCGGCCGTCATTGACTTTGAGATTGATCAATGGTCTGACCTCCTCGTCGAGGCCCGCGGCGAATTGCGACACTTTTGGCGAGTCAAAGAGCTGGTGTGAGGCTGTGGTATTTGATGTACCAGTCCACAAACTTTCCGATGCCCTCTTCGACTGAAGTAGTGGCTTGGTAATCAAAATCGGTCTTGATATCACTGGTATCGGACCAAGTCGTCAGCGCATCGCCCAATTGCCTCGGCATCATATTGATATCGGCCTTGCGATCGAGTTTGACTTCGAGGATCTCAATCAGACGCATGAGTCCAATGGGCTTCTCGTTTCCAATGTTGTAGATCCGCCATGGCGCACTGCTGATAGCAGGGTCTGGCCTCGCAGGGTCGAAATTGATTGAGCCTTCTGCGGGCTGATCGAGGACACGCGTTAGTCCCGTCACGATGTCATCGATGTAGGTCAAGTCTCGTTGGTGTTGGCCATGGTTGAACACATCAATCTTCGTGCCTTCAATGATGGCCCGCGTGAACATGAACAGGGCCATGTCCGGCCTGCCCCATGGACCATACACCGTAAAGAATCGAAGTCCGGTGCATGGAAGACCATAGAGGCTGGCATACGAGTGAGCCATCAATTCATTGGCTCGTTTGGTGGCCGCGTAGAAGGACATTGGGTGATTGGCACCATGGTGTTCGCAGAACGGCGTAGTTGCATCATTGCCGTACACCGACGAGCTTGAGGCATACAACAAGTGTCCGACGCCATTGTGCCGGCATCCTTCAAGGACGTTGAGAAATCCGGTGATATTCGAGGCGGCGTAGGTATGTGGGTGATGTATGGAATGGCGTAGCCCAGCTTGGGCGGCGAGGTGAACGACTTGATCGACCTGAGCCTGCTGAAAGAGACGCGTCATCGTTTTTCGATCTGCAATGTCGGCGTGGATGAACTGGAAGCGATTTGCATCTTCTCGAGCACGGATCAGATCGAGCCTCGCGTGTTTGAGCGCGGGGTCGTAATAGTCGTCGAGGTTATCGATCCCGATAACTGTTTTGCCTTGATCAAGCAAGCGATGCGTCGTAAAGGATCCAATGAAGCCGGCGGCTCCAGTAACAAGTACACGCATTGGCAAGAACTCCAAGAGAGGAATTGGTCTTGGTATCGTACCGTGAGATTGTTAGAGGCCACACAGGGCCTTTCTTTGGAATCACATTCGTCTTCGTTGTTGGCAGGCAAGATCAGAATCGACCTCAGTTCATGGCACACGTACTCATTATTGAAGGATTTAGCCGGGCGTTGGTTTACTTCAGGCTGCCGCTTATTCGAATGCTCCAGCGGGCCGGTCATGAGGTCACAGTGGCAACCTGCTTTGAGGATGGCGACGGCGTGCGGGCGTCGATGCAAGATATGGGCGTGCGGTGCGAGCACCTGCCGATCGTCCGCAATCGCATTCGCCCTATCGGTGATCTCATGTTGTTGTGGTCGATGTGGCGTCTCATGCGGCGCAGCCGACCTGATGTTCTGCTGACCTGGACGCTGAAACCGAATCTGTATGGACCGTTGGCCGGCAGGCTAGCCGGCGTGAATCGCATCGGCATCGTGGTGTGTGGTCTTGGTCGCTTGCTGCTTCGCAGGGGGTTTTTGAGCCGACTTGGGTGGTGGATGTTGCGGGCGAGTGCACGACGAACTGATTGCGTCTTTGTGCAGAATCAGGATGACCTGCTCTCACTTCAAGACCATGGCGTGGTTGGAGCGACTGAGGGCCCTGTTCTGACGGCGGGTTGCGGCGTCGATCTCGACGCCTTTCCAGTAGCGCCCTTGCCGGATCAGCCCGTAGTGCTCATGCTTGCCCGGCTGCTTGCTTCCAAGGGAGTGCACGAATACATCGAGGCCGCGGCCATCGTGCGTCGCCAACAGCCAGAGGTGCGATTTAGACTCGCGGGACTGTTTGAAACTGGCAATGACGCGGTTTCGGAGTCGTCTATAGATGCGGCGGTGGAACGCGGCGATGTGGAGTATCTGGGCTTCTTGGAGTCACAAGACATGGTTCGAGACGCGATTCGCCGCTCATCCCTCTATGTTCTGCCGAGTTGGCACGAAGGCACGCCGCATTCCACCCTTGAAGCGATGTCCATGGGTCGGGCCGTCGTCACGACCGATGTGCGGGGATGCCGCGAGACGGCCGTAGATGGCTTGAATGGGCGATTGGTTCCTTGGAAGGATTCCGAGGCTCTTGGGGCTGCAATTCTTGGGGTTCTTGGTTGTGCTGGACAACTTGCGAGCATGGGGGCAGAAAGTCGGAAGAGAGCAGAGGACCTGTTCGATGCAGATCGCGTTGGGGCACTCATTATGTCGAAAATCGGTCTATAACGCAAATTATTGATCCCCTTTGAGAAGATCGCCGATTGGTGTCTCACAGTCACCATATACTGCCCCTAGTAGATTGGAAGATGGGACTGAATTTCCAATTCTAAATTTCCCGTAAGGAAACTTTGTTTATTTGCTTTGTTGGTGTGAGCTGGCTCCGAAGTGTATTGGACGGTATTCCAGGTCAAAGCAGAGCATTTTCGATCGCCCGAGGCGCTTAAGCCTCACAGAGGAATTACAGGCATGAAAACTCTTTCGAATGGAACACTATTGGTGGCTTGCATGGGGGGCGTGCTTGGAAGCGGGTCGCTCGCGACAGCAGGGATCTCCGGCTACTCCTATAAGATGTCTAGCGTAAGCCAATCAGGCTGGCTGGTACCTGATGCGCGTGATCTCGTCACAGTCGATATCTATATGAACTTCGAGAACTCGACGGACTTCTTGGTGGCTGTGTACGGCAGCGCCGTCACTCCACTCAATTTGATGACTGATGATGCGTCTGGGTTCTTCCAGTCTACGAATGGAAGTGCCGATACTTCTGCAACTTTCAACGAGGCACTCGTTGCGATCAACCCCTCGATGGCCGCCGATAGTTGGGTCACCATTGCTCGGACCAGCAGTACCGACAATAACCTGCTGAATATTGGCCTTGATTTCACTGCCTTCAATTCGG
>CAVOCO010000146.1:0-4467 GCA_963694215.1 Phycisphaerae bacterium | reverse complement strand
GACCTGCAAGCGTTTCTCGCAGTCTGGTGACGCAGCTTCGCCGGCAAAGCAGGAACCCACTTGCCTGAACTTCCTTGCACCATGGTCAACGCATCGGTCGACTTGTGTGAGCAGTTCTCAGTGTGGGGCCTGGGGCTACGTCGTATACCAACCTATTGTGGCAAAAAGAGTTGCGATGATCTGACGATATTGATGGCAAATGGGCCACAGAGGCACCGAGGTGGGGCCTTGGCCCATTTGCCACATGCAGATTTTGAGCGCCCGATTTACATCCGACCCACGCGCTCAGTAGAGAGCGTGTACAAGACACCGCACGCGCGTCCTACGCGCTAAAGCTGCTTCCGCACCCGCAACTACTCGTTGCATTGGGGTTGTTAAAGACGAAGCCACGTCCCATGATCTCGTCCTTGAAGTCAATCTCAGTGCCATTGATGTACAGCAGGCTCTTGGGGTCGCAGATGACATTGAGCTTGAAGGGTGCTGGCTCATCGCTTTCGGCACCTTCGATGGTGTAGTCGAATTCCCATACTTCATCGGAATCGCGAACTGTCTCGGTCAAATCGAGCAAATACGAAAATCCAGAGCACCCACCCCCCTTTACACCCACACGCAGGCGGATGGCCTCAGTATCAAGGTCCTGCTGGCGAACAATATTGGCAATTTCTCTCGCAGCGGTTTCGGTAATAGTGACTGACATGTGATCGGACTCCTGAATTGGTGCTCAAATACTTCCGGAAAGGGCTATTATAGTCAATTCGCCACGCACAGGAAATCCTTCTTGCATTTGCGTGTCATTTACACCTCTTTCTGCTGACCCAACACCCATGTCAAACGATTCCAATACCACTCTCGATCAATGGGCCGAGCAATCGGACTATAAATGGGGATTTGTCACCGACATCGACGCCGACACGCTGCCTCCTGGGCTGAATGAAGACGTCATCCGCATTATCTCACGCCGCAAGGAAGAGCCTGAGTGGCTGCTGAAGTGGCGCCTCGAGGCCTTTGAGAAATGGAAGCTCATGACTGAGCCCGAGTGGGCCCACTGGCCCGACCATGACTGGCGACCACTCGACTACCAAGCCATCTCGTACTACTCCGCTCCACTGCGCGACGAAGACCGCCCCCAGAGCCTTGATGAGGTTGACCCCAAACTTCTTGAGACGTACGAAAAACTTGGAATACCGCTCGCAGAAAGAGCTGCGCTCGCAGGGGTCGCTGTCGACGCTGTCTTTGACAGCGTGTCTGTCGCGACGACTTTTCGAGACAAGCTCGCCGAGTCAGGCGTCATCTTTTGCTCGTTCTCTGAGGCTGTCAAAGACTACCCAGAACTAGTCAAGAAGTATCTTGGCAAGGTTGTGTCCCGCACGGACAACTTCTTTGCAGCGCTCAATGCCGCTGTCTTCACAGACGGGTCGTTCGTGTACATCCCCAAGGGCGTGCGGTGCCCCATGGAACTCAGCACCTACTTCCGTATTAACCAGATGAATACCGGTCAGTTTGAACGAACGCTCATTGTGGCCGATGAAGGCGCCTATGTGTCGTACCTCGAGGGCTGCACAGCGCCCCAACGAGACGAAAATCAGCTCCATGCAGCAGTTGTTGAACTTGTTGCCATGGAAGATGCAGAGATCAAATACTCGACCATCCAAAACTGGTACCCAGGCGACGAGAACGGCGTCGGTGGCATTTACAACTTTGTCACGAAACGCGGCCTGTGTGCTGGCGATCGCAGCCACATCTCGTGGACACAGGTGGAAACCGGCTCAGCCATCACCTGGAAGTACCCATCATGCATCCTCAAGGGCGATGACAGCATTGGCGAGTTCTACTCTGTAGCACTTACCAATAACTACCAACAGGCTGACACCGGCACCAAGATGATCCACGTAGGCAAACGCACCCGAAGCAATATTGTCTCCAAGGGCATCAGCGCGGGGAAGGGCCACAACACATACCGCGGCCTGGTGAAGATCCTGCCTGGGGCAACCGAAGCCCGTAATTACACGCAATGTGACTCCATGTTGATGGGGACAGACTGCGGCGCACATACATTCCCGGTTATCGAAGTTGAGAACCCGACAGCTCAAGTGGAGCATGAGGCCTCAACAACAAAGATCGGCGAAGACCAAATCTTCTATTGCAACCAACGTGGCATCTCGTCTGAAGACGCGGTGTCCATGATCGTCAACGGGTTCTGCCGCGAAGTATTCGCGGAACTTCCTATGGAATTCGCTGTCGAAGCCAAAGCCCTACTTGCCGTAAGCCTTGAAAACAGCGTCGGCTGAGAAAGACCACTCATGAGTCTGCTTGAAATAAAGAATCTACACGCGTCGATTGAGGGCATCGAAATCCTCAAGGGACTCAATCTGACCATTGAACCTGGCCAGGTCCACTCCATCATGGGACCAAATGGATCAGGCAAGAGCACACTCGCCCGCATCATTGCTGGCGAAGACGTCTACAGCGTCACCGAGGGCAGCATTCTGCTCAATGGTAAAAGTCTGCTCGACATGGATCCGGAGGAACGGGCACAGGAAGGGATTTTTCTCGCCTTCCAATACCCCGTCGAAATTCCCGGCGTAAGCACCAAGTACTTTCTTCGCACCGCGGTCAACTCCATTCGAGCTCACCGCGGACTCGATGAACTTGATGCCTATGGCTTCTTGAAACTGGTTAAAGAAAAGGCAGCATGGGTTGAACTTGATCCAGCACTTCTTGACCGACCAGTCAATGAAGGCTTCTCCGGCGGCGAAAAGAAGCGAGCTGAAATCTTCCAAATGGCCATGCTTGAGCCAACCATGTGCATCCTCGACGAAACCGATTCTGGACTCGATATTGACGCGCTCCGCATTGTGGCAGCAGGCGTCAATCAACAACGAAGTCCAGAGCGTGGATTCCTCGTTATCACCCATTACCAAAGACTGCTTGGATACATCGTGCCTGATGTCGTACACGTGCTGCTTGATGGCCGCATCGTGAGGACAGGTGGCAAAGAACTCGCCCTTGAACTCGAAGAGAAAGGCTATGGTTGGATCGAAGAAGAGGTCGCCGTAGGCGCCTGACTATGTGCACACAGACAATCGACAATGCGTTCCCTCTTTGCGACGCCATCGAAGCGTTGGCTTTGCAATCCATGAGCGAGCAGCGCCACGCTGCATGCAAACGATTACATGAACTGGGATGGCCTACCAAGCGGAACGATGCGTTCCGCTACTGCAATCTCAAAGAGCTCGCAGAGACAAAATGGCAAATTGGCCCCGTCACAACCGCTGACAAAAACGCCTTGAATGGACTCGCCATTGATGGCACTGACGTCCGGCTTGTATTTGTCAATGGACGATTTGACGCGGCCGCAAGTTCGCCATTGCCAGATGGCGTGCGCCTTCTCGGCCCAATGCTCAATGAAACTGAAATTGACCGGGTTGCCAACTTTACCGACGACACTTTCGCGCAGCTCGCAACAGCCACCACCGAAGATGGCGTGCTAGTTGAAGTAGCCGACAACCAGGCTATCTCCGAGCCGATTCACATTGTGCATCTCTCGGCCCCAGAAAGTGACCCCATCACAAGCACACTGCGTGTGATCATTCGCCTCGGCAAGAATGCACGTGCGTGTGTACTTGAAACATGGGCCGGCAACGGACCGTGCCTGGTAACACCAATGACCGAAGTTGAACTTGCGGAGGGTGCTCACTGCAACCATGCCCGACTTGTTGAACACGGTGATGATGTGTGGCACATGGGTGCCATTGCATCCAAACAAGCTGCTCGCAGCACCTTCGAATCTGTCGTGCTCACCATTGGCGGAAAAACGATCCGCACACTTGCCCACGCCTCACTCGACGGCGAAGGCGCCCATGCAGCGATGCGCGGGTTCGGCATCGGAGATGACCACCGGCATATCGATAGTCGGTTGCGGGTTGCACACATGGCGCCCAACTGCACGAGCCGCGAGATTTTCAAGCATCTCCTGCCCGACCACAGCACAGCGGCCTTTACGGCTCGCATCTATGTCAACGAAGGCGCTCATGGAACGGACGCGGTACAGACCAGCCGTAACTTACTCTTGAGTGACACTGCCAAGGCCTGGAGCTGCCCGCAACTCGAAATCTATGCCGACGACGTCAAGTGTACGCATGGAGCAACGACTGGCGAAATCGATCCGGGTGGCCTGTTCTACTTGCGAGCCCGCGGTGTGCCTGAAGACACCGCCCGCGCCCTGCTCGCCTGGGCATTCGCTTCCGAAGTCATCAACGAAGTCCCCGTGCCTTCACTTCGCACACACCTTGCACGCCGAATACTTGCGCAGCTTCCCGGCGCCGAGAAGCTAGACGAAGGCGTCGTATCGCTGTGACCACAACCCCAGCAGCGAATCAGTCACAATTCGCTGCTGTTCGGGATGCGATTCCCGCGCTCTCCCGGGAAGTGCACGGCAAGCCACTGGTGTATCTCGACGCCGCAGCA
>CAVOCO010000145.1:0-4479 GCA_963694215.1 Phycisphaerae bacterium | reverse complement strand
AAGCCGACCGTGCATGGCCTCTACGCGGCAGGTTCGGAGCGGTCCAGTTGCGAGCATTTTAAGATGAGAACGCAGGTCAGTCAGCCCTGATTCCGATTCGTCAATCACAGGCACGACAATGAATGCACGCTCTCCTTTCCGGACTCGGGTGGCGATGTCTTCGTAGATGCCTTCGGCGGCGGAGCGGTCCACTGTCGAAGTCGCAACTGGAACGCGGCCGGGTGGCAATTCATCAATGATTGAAATATCGAGGTCGCCAAAGATTGTCAGAGAAAGGGTGCGGGGTATTGGTGTAGCGGTCATGACCAGCTGGTGGGGGCTTCGTGTTTCATCGGCGGCCTTGTCACGCAGGGAGGCGCGTTGCCGGACGCCGAATCGGTGTTGTTCATCTGTGACGGCTACAGCGAGATCTCGAAACATCACATCGCTGGTCAGCACGGCATGCGTGCCAATCACGATGTCGACGCTGCCATCTGCAATGTCTTTGACAAGTGCGCGACGTGCCGGGGCGCCAAGCGACCCAGTGAAGAGTTCCATTCGTAGCGGGGCGTTCATGAGGAATTGCCGAAGTGTTCGCTCGTGTTGTTCGGCGAGTAGTTCTGTGGGAGCAATGAGCGTAGCCTGTCTCCCGTGCGCTACGGCTTGGAGCATGGCTGTGAGCGCAACGATTGTTTTTCCGCTTCCGACGTCACCCTGGAGCAGGCGATTCATCGGGATCGACTTCGTCAGATCTCGTCCAATTTCAGCGATAACGCGCTGTTGGGCTTTGGTTGGCGCAAATGGAATGCGAGCGTTGATTCGTTCGATGACATCTGGTGTAAGCGGCAGAGCTGAGGCATGCAGGTGTGTTCGCCTGTGGAAGCGTTTCATCATGACCCCGAGTTGCAGCATCAGCAGCTCATCGAATATCAATCGGCGACGTGCCGAGTCAATGTGTTCTTCGAGCTCGGGTCGGTGGAGGTGCTGATACGCCGTAGCAAGTGCCGGCAAGCCGTGGCTTGTTCGAAAGTCTTCGGGTAGATGATCAACAACAAGGACCGTGGCCCGATCGAGTATCGCAGCAATTATGGCGGCAATTCGATCAGACGACACGTCGTCGGAGGCTCGGTAGACCGGCATCAATTCGGCAGTGGTGTCGTCGTCAGCTGGTGCGATGAGCACCGCGTCATCTTCGATTCTGCGCCACTGTGGATTGGCAATCTGAACACGCGACTTATAGACACGAGGCCGCCCTGTCGCCTGTACTTTCATGCCCGGGTGCATCTTCTTCTGAATCCACGGCTGGTTGAAGAAGATCAAATCGATTTCGCCTGAGTCATCTTCAATGACAGCCTCCACTTTGCCCGAACGGCCAAAGCCGCGTTCGACAGACACAATCTCGCCACGGACTTCCATGTCGTCCGTGGTGTCCAGGTCAGCCGCTTTGGCAACGTGTCCGATGGCTTGCCAAGGACGTGATCGTCGGTACCGAGTAGGCATGTGAAGCAGCAGGTCGGCAACACATCGAAGGCCGAGCCGGTACATCGCAGCGACGGTGTTGGGCTCGGCTCCTGGAAGGTCGGCAATCAAGGTCGTCAGGGTCAGGGTGTTGGTGGTCATGACGATGTCAAGTATCCCCGATCCATGCTGCTCGTGCGATTCGTGGTACACAGTACACATGAATCAACTGCCACTTGATTGGTCTCCGGGCGGACCCGATCGGACACCACCACTGACCGTGAGTGAACTGGGTAGCCGTATTTCGACAGCGCTTGCTACGGGCGTTCCCGACCCAGTTCGCGTGGCGGGCGAAATTGGCACGTTCAGCGAGCGAAACGGACATTGGTACTTCAATCTGAAAGATGACAAGGCGATCGTGCAATGTGTGTGCTGGGCATCTGATGCGCGCCGGGTCAAGCATCAACCCGCTGCCGGCGATGCCGTGGAGATATCTGGCACAGTGGTGCATTGGTCGCCACAGGGCCGAACGCAGCTCCGGGTCCAGCAGATCGAGCTCGCGGGCGAGGGTGACCAGCAAGCGGCATTCAGGCGATTGTGCAATGAGCTTCGCGGACTTGGATGGTTTTCTGATGAATTGAAGCAACCACTGCCGCGGTATCCACGCCGCGTGGCAGTGATTACGAGCGGAGCGGGGGCGGCGCTGCAGGATGTGCTCGCAACCGGAGCGCGGCTCTGGCCGGCCTGTGAACTCATTCTTGTGGATGTCGCTGTGCAGGGCGTTGCAGCAGCTGAACAGATTGCCGCAGCGATTGCCGCAACCGACGCGGTTGCCAAGGATCGAGGAATCGAAGCCATCATTCTCACGCGTGGCGGTGGATCTGCGGAAGATTTGCAGTCCTTCAATGATCGATCAGTCGCGGCTGCGATTCATGCGGCAGCAATACCTCTCGTCGCCGCAATTGGGCACGAATCAGATACAAGCATCGCTGAGCTCGTAGCCGATCGCAGGGCATCAACGCCAACGCAGGCGGCAATGGTATTGCTGCCGAATCGGGAAGATGAGTCACAGCGGCTCGATCTAATCTCTGAATCGCTTGTGCTTCGGCTTCAACGCTTTCTTCGACAGCGGATCGAACGCGTTGGAGGAGCGGAACGGGCTATGACAACCGGCATGCGGCGAAAGGTTGATGTGGCTCGGCAGCGTCATCTCTCTGCTGAGGCAGCCATCGTGGCTCGTCGGCCGCATGCCTTGCTTGCTGCCCGGCGTGCCGTGGTCGATGACACTGCCGCTCGAATGCGGCGAGTACTGATGCAGCGGATAATTGAGGCCAACGCTGCGCTTGACCGTAACCAACTTGGGAGTGCCGTTCGGCGGGCGATTGTGAAGTCTGCTGCGACACTTGAGGAGAAGCGGGGCGTACTTGAGGCGGTCGGCCCCGAAGCCGTGCTCGCCCGTGGATACTCCGTGACGACCGATGCCGCGGGTCGACTCATTCGTAGAAGCGATGCGGTTTCGACCGGAGATGACGTGGTGACCCGTGTGGCGGAGGGGACAATTCACTCGACCGTTACCCGCTCGGAAGCCGAATGAGTGCACACCGATCGTCGTGACCCCGTATCCTCCAAGGCATTATGACTGACACGCCAACGAACCCTGCAGACCTCCGATTTGAAGACGCCATTGCTGAACTCGAGTCAATCATCGAACAAATCGATGCGGGCAAGATTGGCCTTGAAGAGGCCATGGTGGCGCACCGCAGAGGACGCGCGCTCGTGACTCGGTGTCGATCAGTCTTGGATGCTGTTGAAAAGGAATTGGACACCACCGATTCCAATACGGCCCAGGACGCGTCGTAGATCGTGCTCATGCTCGCTGACTATTCGCAGACGCTCATGACGCACGGCCCGTGGATTGTGTTTGTGTTTCTGTTTGGCGCCTGTGTTGGCAGCTTTATCAATGTGGTCAACTGGCGTATGCCGCGGGGAATGTCGCTATCGCATCCGCCGAGCCGGTGCCCAATTTGCGGTGGCCGGTTGCGGTTCTTTCGCGAGAATTTACCTATTCTGGGTTGGATCCTGCTGAAAGGGAAGTGCCGATTCTGCCGCGCTCCGATTCACCCGGTGTATCCAATCATTGAGTTGGTAGTCGCGCTGGCCTTTGTTGGTATGTACTACTGCTTGTTCATGAGTACTCCATCCCAAACATGGTGGTGGGAAGTTGGTGGGCAGTGGTGGGTCAGGCAGGGCTTTGGGCTTGGCTGGCCCGCGTTCTTTGCCGTCGCGTTCCTCTTTGTTGGCTTGTATTCAATCACGGTTATCGACGCCCGCACATTTATGATTCCGCTTGCTATCCCGGTGTTCATCACGTGCGCGGCGCTCGTCCTCTGGTGTGTTCAAGCTTTCATTGCCCGCAACAGCGGAGCGTCCGGGCTTGGGTGGCCAATTCCAGCAACCGGGTGGATAGGAACTGGGGCTGCAATTGGCGGCATGTTTGGTATTGGAGTGTCGGTGCTGCTCCAGGCGGCTGGAGTCTTTCGGCCAAGCTTTGCTGATTATGAGCAATACGTCCCGGAGGGCGAGGTGCTCGCCGAGTACCCCTTCGCTCGGCGTGAGATGGGTGTCGAGATTTTATTCCTGACTCCGATTGTCGTGGGCATCGTGCTCGGGGCCTTGGCCCTGGGCTGGATCGAAGGCGTTCCACCGCGGTGGCTTCAAGCCGTCGGCGGCTCGCTTCTTGGGTATCTCGTCGGAGGCGGCTTGGTGTGGGGCGTTCGAATTCTGGGCACGCTTGCCTTTGGCCGCGAAGCCATGGGCCTGGGTGATGTCCACCTTCTGGCTGCGGTAGGAGCTGTTTTTGGATGGTTCTTGCCGATTATGGTCTTCTTTGTGGCACCATTTCTGGGTCTCGCGTGGACCATCGCTGTGTCTCTCTCGGCGAAGTTTCGCGCCGGCGTTCAGCGAGAACTGCCATATGGGCCACATCTCGCTGTGGCGACGGTGCTACTTTTTCTTGGCAGGCCGGTACTTATCGATGTATGG
>CAVOCO010000144.1:0-4482 GCA_963694215.1 Phycisphaerae bacterium | reverse complement strand
CAAGTCCGACGACCGTGATGCCGATTCCACCAAGAATCGCAGAGACCTCATCAAGCTTGTGCGGGTTGGACGTTGCGAGCAGAACGTGCGTAGGCATTACTGGCTCACTGGGTAATGTGGCACTTCGCCATGACACGCAGTAATGCGTGTGCGGATGCCGCCACGGCCACGCCAGTCGGTCACCACTTGTAGCCACCGTGGAGACATCACCGCGACAAGATCGTCACGAATCTGATTGGTCACGGCCTCATAGAAAATGCCTTCGTTGCGGAACGACTGGCAATACAATTTCAGGCTTTTCAACTCGACACAGGTCGCTGCTGGCTCAAATCGAACCGTCACGGTGCCAAAGTCGGGATGTCCTGTCTTGGGGCACACCGAGGTAAATTCCTCGTTGATGTGCTCAACAAGAAATGGTGACTTAACAGGGGATGGAAAGACCTCTAATAGTGATGCGTCTGGCATAGCGGTGAATACTACTTGGCGCGGCTTCTCCACGAGAGGTGCCACAGTTACACCGGGCACCAGAACTTCCAAAGCCCGCCGAAACACGCCGCGACCCTTACCATGCAGCCCATGCGCATCATTCTGATCATCCTGGTCACCGTATCCCTGCAGTCCTGCTTCATCTTTGGTGACAAGGACCAACAAGCCCGGAACGCCATAATCGAAGTCCGCTCCGGGCAAGCCAGTGCCGCCATGGCTGATGGCGAATACACCAAGGCAACTTTGCTCTTTAATGAAATTCTCTCGGCGAATCCTGACAACGTGCCGGCGTGGATCGGCATGGGAGACGCCTACTCAGAGCTTGGCGAGTGGGATCATGCAGAGCCCGCATTCAATGAAGCATGCGATCGGTCACCGCAGTCATATGACGCGCAGTTCGGCCACGGCCTCGCGCTTCAAATGCTCGATCGACTCGTCGACGCGGTGTCAGCCTATCACCGCGCACTGACGATTGACCCCATGAGCGGCGAAGCGAGCCTTGGTGTCGCGACGTCATACCTACAACTCGATGAACCACAACACGCGTTGCCGTTTGCGCTCCGCGCAGTCGAGATTGATGATGATGATGGCCGGGCCTGGGTCAGCCTCGGCGCTACCTATGAAAAAATTGGTCAGGAAAACGAAGCCCTTGACGCGTACCTCGCTGCGTCTGAGCGATTGGAATCTTCGCCCGAACTGAAGCACAATCTCTTGCACGCCTATGCGCGAGCCGGGCGTCACCGAGAAGTTGTTGGAACCGCTCGAAGCATGCTCTCCGATGGCCCGTCTTCTGAAGCAGCAGAGCGCATGGGGTGGGCTTGGTTTCGGCTTGGATCGTACGACAAGTCTGCCGAGGCCTATCGTCTTGCAGTGAAGACTGATCCGCAGATGTACCTCGCTTGGAATGGGCTTGGCGTCAATGCTCTGAATCGCTGGCTCATCAGTGAACGATCCGATGACGCAGCGCTCGCTGAAGCGAGTGAATCGTTTCGCGCCTCACTTCGGCTGCACGACGATCAAACCAAGGTCGCCAAACTTGTGACGCAGTATGGTTTGTAGCGCAATGATGCTGAAGAACCAGTGTGCAAAGCAATCAGGCCCGCTTTCGCGGGCCTGATTGCTGTCTACTTCGCTACTTTCTACGCACTCGTGCTGCCAACCCACACAGGGGCTCTATAGGGTTCCCACTGACTCACGATTGCTGTTGCCATTCTGCATGCTCACACCAAGCATTGCCGCAGATCGACTGATGATGTCCTTGTATTCCACGCCGCACTGCTCAAGGATGCTTTGCTCAGAGCGAGCTGACTTTGGAATGCGAGTGACATGAAGTGGTTCGACTCGGAATCCATCGCCAGATCGAACGCACGCTTCCGACACGGCTGAGAACAAGCCGCCTCCGTAGTTGTCTTCGACAACAAGAATATTACCGCCGTTCTCATTCGCAATATCAAGCAGTTTCTCTTCATTGAGTGGCAAGGAGTAGCAATCAAGAAGAGATACATCTATGCCAAGCTCATCAAGACCGTCGAGGGCCTTATTGCACTCATGCACCATGAAGCCCGAAGAGACCACAAGCAAGTCGCGGCCCTGCACAAGTAGTTCCATGCCGCCGAGCTCAAACTCGGTGCCCTCGTCGTACAAGAACTCAACCTCAGGTCGATGCACTCGCATGTAGCACATTCCATCGTGTTCAGCCATCAGCTGTGTCAAACGAAAAGCTGCGTACGCGTCAGATGGCTGCAGAGTCCAGCATCCTGGGCCACCTGAATGACCCTCAGTGCTGCCAAGGCTACGGAACCACGCGATGTCTGGAAGTGACATTTGGCTCGGCCCGTCAGCGGCAAGCGAAATACCAGAATGTGAACCAACGCACTTGAGATTGGCGCCCGAGTTCATGGCCATTTCGATTTGGTCATACGCTCGCGTCAAGAACTTTCCAAAGGTCGAGCAGAAGGGAACCTTGCCCGCCGCGGCGAGCCCTGCACCGGCACTCATCATGTTTTGTTCGGCAATTCGGCACTCTGCAAATCGTGATGACAACTCTGCGTCTTGAGCGAACCACTCTGCAAACGTTGAGTTCTGGGTGTCAGCATCAAGCGCCCACACGCGTGAGTCGGTATGGCCAAGCGCCCGAAGAGCCAGTCCGTAGGCTTTTCGTGTTGAGAGTCTGCCCGCCTGAATGAGCGTTCGCATATCCCAACGATCCGCCGCTTCTTTCATTGTCATCGGTGTTGTGATTTCAGCCTCTCGACGAGTTGTTGTCGTTGGGGGGTGAATCGTGAGTGAATCACCACCGGTCGACACGCTGAATTCGGCACCAGTGTTGGCAAGTTCTTGCAAAGCATTTGCAAGTTTCTCGCCCTTCACCGGCTTGCCGTGCCAGCCACCACCTTGCATTGAGGGCACGCCCCATCCCTTAACGGTACGAGCAACAACTGCCATTGGTGTTGCTGGACCAGCTGCGAATGCATCAAAGGCCTTGTGGATTTGGGCTGGGTTGTGACCATCAATCGAAATGACCGTGACGCCAGCCGCTTCAAGTTTGGCGGCAATACGCTCAGGAGATTGCTGCGGGCTTACTGAGCCGGCTTGTCCAAGACCGTTGCAATTTATGATTGGCAGCACATTGGTCAGCCCGTGATCCATGATGAAATCAACGGCCTCCCAGATCTGCCCCTCGCGTGACTCGCCATCGCCAATCACGCAGTAGATGCGTTGATCGATTCCGTCCTCTCGGGCGGCAAGCCCAAGGCCAGCAGCGACCGACAGCCCTTGTCCGAGCGAACCAGTGGCTGCATCGAAGAACGGCACACCTTCCATTGGATTGGGGTGGCCATCAAGAACCGAATCGGTCTCGCGGAAATGATCAAGGTCTTCCACCGTGCACGGTCGTTCCTCGCCGGGTTTGCCAACCATGACACCCAAATCAGCAAAGGCCGCATACACAATTGGGACCGCATGCCCTTCTGAGAGCACCAATCGATCGGACGTATTGAGCCCTGGGTTCTCAGGAACCCACCGCATACCCTCATAAAGGAGGCATGTCACGATATGGCCAAGACTCAATGCGGTCGTGGGATGGCCGCTGCCAGATGCGGCAGTCATGTTCAGGGCCAAAGAATCAAGGCGAACGGCCTTGGCGTGTACGGCGGCTTCAAAGGACATCAGACGCATCTCCCAAAGGGTGTGGCGGGTGAAAAAAGCATGTGTTACCGGAAATTGACCAAGCGGCAAAGTATCGCATCAAGCAGCCTCTGCGGCAAGGGCGATCGGGACCGGATGCTACACTCCACCACGCTTTCGGCAAGTTGGCCGAAATGGAGATCAAGCAATGGCGTTGAAGGTGATATGTGATCAAGGTGCTCTAGCTGATGCCCTCAATACGGTTTCGGCCGTGGTGGCGTCCCGAACGCCTACCCCGGTACTGACCTGCATCAAGCTCACGGCCGAAAATGGTCGGCTGCGGCTCGCTGCAACCGATGGTGAAATCTCGCTACAACTCGACCTCGACCGCGTCGAGGTGGACAGTGATGGCGAAGCACTTATTCCAGCTGACAAGCTGACTCAAATTGTGCGTGAGTGCTCAGACCCAACCGTAAGTTTGAAGGCCGAAGGGCATGCGCTGCATATCAATGCGGGCGACTCACACTTTAAGGTCTATGGATTTGATCCATCTGAAGCACCGCCACTTGAAGCGTTCGATGAAACCGCCGTCGACTGCACACTCAATAGTGGCACGCTCGCGGGCATGGTGGCACGAAGCCTGTTTGCCGCTGCTGTCGAGCACACTCGCTACGCCATCAATGGCGTTCTGTTTGATCGTGATGGAAAACGGCTTCGCTTCGTCGCGACCGATGGCCGCCGATTGGCAATGGCCTCGGGCGACTGCAAGGCTGAGGCTGGAATAAAACAGTGCATCATTCCTGGAAAGGCCCTGTCACTCATTCGCAGGCTCGTGACCGATCCAGAGACGCCAGTTCGGATTGCCGTTGA
>CAVOCO010000143.1:0-4522 GCA_963694215.1 Phycisphaerae bacterium | reverse complement strand
TCGGTCATCGTGTCAGTTCTCGTAAGACAGTGCGTCTCGTGTGTGTTTCGGTCAGCCGATCAAGGGCGTCGTGGCCTGGGCAGCATGAGGATGATCATTGCCTGCATAGACTTTGAGTTTTTTAAACATTTGTCGCCCGAGGCGAGTCTTGGGGAGCATGCGTCGAACAGCTTGTTCGATGATACGTTCTGGGTGCTTTGCCATGACGCTGCCAACGGAGCGAAGCTTGAGGCCGCCCGGGTAGCCAGAGTAGGACTTCACCATGCGTTGCTCAGTCTTGCGACCAGTCATGACGACTTTGGATGCGTTGGTCACAATGACGTGATCGCCGCAATCGACGTGGGGAGTCCAGTCGGGGCGATGCTTGCCCATAAGTGCACGTGCGATTTCAACAGCCATGCGGCCGAGCACGAGCCCATCGGCATCAACGTGTCGCCATGCAGTCTTTGCTTGACCTGGCTTGAGGAATGTCGTCTGGCGGGGCATAGTCACGTATCTCCAAGGGCATCTTCAACATCCCTGAAACGGTGGTTTCGCAGGGATGGGATCTCAGTCACAAGAACACAGCCGCGGCGAGCCACAGCGAACCGAGGAGGATACCGCACCCACCGTGGGTGTCAAGGTTTCACGCCCGTGGAAGTGCCTCTGAACCGAGTTCAGTGGCTAGTCTGTCGGGCATGGCCAACACTCTATCCATGGCAGCACCACGCCTCCGTGGCCCCAAGCGGCCGCTCGCCATTCTCTCCTGGCTCGTCATTGTGGCGTCGATCGCCGTTCTGATGATACAGGCGGCCGAAAGGCCTGAATCTGCCGACCCGCAGCCCCCAGATGGAGCTGACCCGACGCTGACCATTCAGGCCCGGATGGTGCTTGCCCAAGAGGCAATGGCCCCCGGGACCGGCATGACGGCATTTGAAGAAATTGATTTGTCTAACAATCCAGACCGTAGGCTTCGCCTTGCTGGACTCGCAGCTGCGATTGAAGGGCCCGAAGCGGGTCGTAAGATTGTCGCAGAAGTGCAAGCAGGACTTTCTGCGTCCGGGATTGTGCCTACCGAGTTTCAAGCATCTGCAATTGACGGCTTAGATCGTGTGTTTGCAGGCACTGCCAGCGCGGCCACCTTGGACGCAGTGCGAGCAGACTTGGGATGGTTTGGGCAGCTCGCCATTCTGGCGTCGCAAGACGGCGGCGAAGGTCGGCAGTCTCGGCTTGCGTCGCAGTTTGGCGAAGCAATGACCATGATGGTCACCATCGTGACCGGCCTGTTCATCTTCGGCGGAGTGGGCTTGCTTGGGTTCGTGCTCTTGATTTTTGGAATTGTAAAACTGGCGCAGGGGCAGTTGAAGTCGCGGCTCAGTGCGGGCTCGACACACGACGGTGTGTATGCCGAGACGTTTGCGTTGTGGCTCATCATGTTTCAGATCATCTTGATCTTCGGGGGTGTAGCGGCCTACGCGCTTGAGGATATCGCTGGCGATGTGGCGAAGGAGTACACCTTGGCCGTTACGATCGTGGGGTTTTTCCTGAGTTTGATTGTGCTGGCCTGGCCTGTGGCGCGTGGTGTTCCGTGGAAAGTTGTGCGCAGCGATATTGGCTGGACCTCTGGCCAAGGCGTGTGCAAAGAGTTTGGGTGCGGTCTTCTGGGGTATGCAGGAGCAATCCCAATTGCCGCGATCGGCATGCTGATTTCGCTGCTACTCATTCTGTTTGCCGCGCCCAACGAGGGAGCTGCCGCGGCATCTCATCCGATTGTTGGTGAGTTGGCCGGTGGCGGATGGGCAGTTCGCATTCAGGTACTGCTGCTTGCAAGCGTGGCCGCGCCAATTGTTGAAGAAACGATGTTCCGCGGTGTTCTGTACCGGCAGCTCCGCATGGCGGCTGGTCGATGGGCCCCCTGGCTTTCGGTCGTCGTTGCAGCGGGCGCGACGTCGCTTGTATTTGCATTGATTCACCCGCAGGGTTTGCTTGCAGTTCCGGCGTTGATGTCGTTGGCGATCGCGTTCTCACTTGCCCGCGAGTGGCGAGGCAGTCTGATCGCCCCAATGGTCATGCACGGCGTGTCCAACGGCGCGGTAATGGCATTGCTGATGGTGCTGGCCGGGTAGATCCACCACCTCCTCGCTGCGAGGAATAAAGGGGTCAGGCCCCGAGTCGGGGGACTGATGAGCCCGTCAACTCATCGAAATTGTCGGTTGGCCTACGCCTGTGTCCTGGGCGACTACCTGTGCAGCAAGTTCGCTCGCGAGCCGCTCGATGCTGGTCGTAATGTCGTCATTGATGCTGAAGTTGCCCAGTGGTGTTCCGGCGTCGGCGTTCTGCCGCATGGAGATGTGCAGCGGTAGGGGACCGAGGAAGGGAATGTTCATATCAGCGGCCAGATTCTCAGCACCGCCCCGGCCGAAGATGTCGTACTCCTGGCCATCGTTTGTTTCGAACCAGCTCATATTCTCGACGAGGCCCAAGATTGGAACACTCAGCTCGCCAAACATCCTTACCGCGCGTCGCGCGTCGTCCTGCGCTACCCGTTGTGGCGTGCACACGATGACGGCGCCTGTAAGCGGAAGTGACTGCGCGAGTGAGAGCGGCACGTCGCCAGTACCCGGCGGCAAATCGACAATGAGATAGTCAAGTTCGCCCCAGCCCGTTTGGAGTAGCAACTGCGAGAACGCCTTGTGCGCCATTGGGCCACGCCAAATCATCGGCTTATCTGGGTCCACGAGCTTTGCAATGGTCATGGCTTTTATGCCATGCACATCAAACGGCATGAGTGTGTTGCCTTCGGCAAGCGTGTCAAGCGTGTCGAGGCCAAGCATCGTTCCGAGCGACGGACCATAGATGTCCCCGTCGAGCAAGCCAACATTGGCGCCTGAGCGAGCAAGTCCAAGGGCAAGTAGCGTTGAAATGGTCGACTTGCCAACGCCGCCCTTGCCAGCGCCAACGGCAATGACGTGGCGAACACCAGGCAGCACATCGGGTTCCTGTGCCGGCGGCGCTGCGGCGAATTCGATTGTGACGGATGGAGCATTCCCCGCTGCAGCAGCCTTGATGGCCTGCTCGACCTTGGCTTGAAGTCGATCCTTCATCGCGTGCATTGCAGGCGTAAGTGCTATCCGCACTCGCACGCCACTTTTTTCGTCAATCTCAATCAGTTGCACAAGTCCAAGGGTCATGAGATCTTGCGGGAGTTCGGGGTCCTTGACGCTGCGAATCGCATTCTGGACATCAGATTCTTGAATTGGCATACTCGAGTACTCCTATTGCATTCACACGCATGGGGATGGAAAATCCAAGGACAACGTAGGATGATATAGGCAGCGATTCCTCGCTTTGGCCGATTAGGAGTGCCGAGATGAATTCACCGTTGATATTCGCATCGATTCTGGTCGTATCTACGCTTGCCGGGGCGGCCGATCAGGACTGGGATCCAACCTCTCCTGCTGATACAGCAAAGCAGCAAGACACGCCCGCTCAAGGGCAGGATCCTGCAGCGCCACTTTCTGGTCCCGATGTTCAACGTGAGAAGGCCGGCGAGGGCCGCGGTGGGATGCGTGGGCCGGGCGGCGGACCGATGATGGGCGGGGATAGTGTGCAGGCTCTGCTCGCCGCTCGATGCGCGAGTTGCCACGGACCACAGAAGCAGAAGGCCGGCGTGCAGGTCATACCGCTTGAGATGCTCTTCAGTGGTGATGTGCGAGACTGGGTGGTCATTCCAGGAAAGCCGGACCAGAGCGAACTTCTGGCACGTGTCATATTGCCCAAGGGCCATGAAGACATCATGCCAAGCAAGGGCGAGCCGTTTACTGCAGCCGAGATTATCCGGGTTCAAGAGTGGATCCGCGGCAACGACACCAAGGAAAAACTCATTAAAGCAGCGGGTGCAGGTGATAGCAACGCGAGCCGCGTTGATCCTCGGACATGGGCTGCTGTGTATCTGACGCTTGATCTCACCAGCGTGCAGCGGGCTGCTGCGGTGAAGGTTATTGAAGACATCAAGACCCAAATGGGGAAGGGTCGACAGCAGCGAGGTGGTGCCTCAGGCGGCGAGAAGGCCCGCCCTGGATCCAAGGAAGAGGGGTCTGAGCGACGAGAGATGCGTCAGCAGCGTCAGAAATTGCAGCAGAAGATCGCAGAGGCCCACGAGTCGTTGTGGTCAACCCTGAGTCCGACGCAGCAGACAGCCATGCGAGCGATCTTGGGAGATCCAGCGGCGATCAAGAAGCTCAAGCTGACTACGCGCAATCGTGGTGGGCAAAAACCTCGCCGTCAGCCGCAATAGAGCGAAAAAAGTCGAATGTCTGTAGCATTTTCTGTCATTCCATGATGTTGGTGGCCCACTTTGGGGCGGTCGTCTCTACGATCATTCTTTTCCCCGCATTTTGGAGCCACTTTTATGTCTGCTGGATCGCTCGTACCTCCACATGGCGGCATGCTCATTCGCCGAATTGTGTCCGAAACCGAGGCTGCCACGCTCCGCGAGGAGGCAGCAAATTTGCCTCGGATCGTTCTATCAACGAAGCAGGCC